>CAXTNS010000140.1:0-12285 GCA_964245465.1 uncultured Thermoanaerobaculia bacterium | reverse complement strand
ACCGCGAGCCAAGCCGACGTTCGAGGCGCGGCGCGGGGCTCGACTGGATTCCGTCGGCTTTCTCACCTCCACTTACTCGGCACCAACAGATCGGTAAGACATCCGGCCACCGAGATCGAGAACACGGCGCAACCTCAAGATTCCACGCCAGGTCCGTCCTATCCAGGATGGATCGATGGACTGCTTACCGACAGATTTCCTGACGGATAACATTCCCTTCAACCCTGCTGCCCTGTCCACTGATCCGACACGGGCTGACGATAAACCCCAATAGGCGTCCCAGGATACGCTCCGGATGCGCTTCCTCTGGACTGTCAGGATAAGCCAGGAGCCAGAACCACAGCAGCGAAGAGCTGCCTCGTTATTGACGAAGATCCGGAACAAGCGTAGACTGGTAAACTGCCAGGAATGAGTGAGATACCGCTTTCTTGGCTGCCTTGAGATCTGTCTGTAAGGCATTTCGGGGATGGTGGCGGGAGAGTGAGCTAAAGGTTGGGCGTACGCCTTTTGCAAGGGAGAATAAGATCCATGGCTTTGCAGCACGTCTTTAGGCGTGACAACATATTGGTAGCAATACTGGTCATTGCCGCTATTTTGGGCGTTGTGGGTGTTCCGCAAAATCTCGGCATCACGGCTGATCAGCTCCTACTAGCACTTCTAGGTGTACTCGCACTGGATACATTTATCGAGAGGGTAGGTTACCTGGAGCGCATTGAAGGGAAGATAAAGGACATCTACAATAAGATGGACCCTACGCAAAGCTTGGATGCCGTATTTCATGCCAGAACTGATTTGCCTCCTTTCACCTTGTGGTTGCAACAAAGTGAGGAGATATGGTTGGCCGGGCCAAGCCTCAGTTCGCTTATAACCACCTACGGACGACAGATAGTACAAGCGGCAAAGCTCGGCAAGCAATTCCGTCTATTAATCGCGAACCCTGACGATACACACCTGTGGGATGCCATGGCTACAGGTAGCTTCACTTACCCGAGTGCTACAGCCCTGCAGCAATTGGCCAAGGGCACTCTTGAGCGCGCGGGCCGGGCAGCTGAGGATGCGCCTAAAGGCACCATAGATATTAGGGTAATCAGCTATGTTTTCAAGAGTAGCTACTTGATCGCAGATGGAACCAAACCTCATGGCAAAATGATCGTTGAAATGTTCGGCTATAAAATCTCGGCAGGCGAACGACTCCATATGCTGTTGTTGCGGGCTACGGACCCAAACATCTTTAGTTTTCACCTTCAGCAATTTGAGAGTATGTGGCAAGATTCCAAGGCATTGCAGCATCTAGCGCCCAACCCGGCTGCTCCAGCGGACCAGAAAGCTCCGCTTCCTGGCCGCTGAGCAGCAATCCCGTTGGGCGCGGTCCTGAGGTACGGTTGAAGAGATGAAAGTCACCGATAGGTTCTCTGGGACAAGCCGAGGCATGATCGTGCTGATAACCTTGGTGAGCACTTGCCTTGTGCTGTGGGCGGCTCCTGCGGCAACTCTACACAGAGTAGCGACAGAGGTACCAGTTGAAATCGTGACGCAATTGCGAGCGGAGGGGTATGAGATTGAACTCAACGCCACCGGAACAGCCAGCGACCTAGTAGCCGCACCAATTGCGTTGAATCGCGACGCCGAGCCAGAACTCAGGGTGCATGGCATTGGACCTACAATCTGCGGCATGGCGAACTGCATTACTTGGATTTACCAGAAGGTCGGTAGTAGCTATAAGCTGCTGCTTGAAGCAGGCAGCATAAACAGGATCGAGCTACAGAAGTCATTTTCGAAGGGTTATCGCGACATAATGACTGTGATGCACGGGTCCGCTTGGGAGTCTGATCTCAAGCTCTATAAATTCGATGGAAAGCGATACCAACTGGTAGGCTGCTTCTTTCGAACCTATCAGTACGAAGACAGGCACGGGACTATGCGTGAGTGGAAGCGACCGAGGATTACTAGAAGCGAATGCGGTCCCAAGGAGGATTCTTGGCGCCCAACCCCATCAATGCACCGGATGGCGGCCGAGTTTGCTTCGCGCAATGTCGAGTTTTCAGAGCCGCTAAAGGACACTGACGACGGTCTGCGTGGTTTCGATCTCAAGGACGCCGACGGCTATGTCTTGTTCTTCGGTCGTCCCCGGTGACGAGCGTCCGTCGATATGGGACACATGAACGTTTCCGTTCGGTGAGAAGATTCGCGCTATCATATCTCTAACGCCCGCCAGGCCTGTTGACGAGGCCAGGGAAGGAGGGCTCTCTTGCTGAACCTCTCCCGATACATACTCCTCGGGCTTCTTTGGCTCGACGGGACGCAAAGCAGCAGCACGGAACCTCTCGGAGTTGGGCCGAAAGAGGGCAGTCCTGCCCCGTCTTCAGCCGCTGCGCCAGCAGTAGAGATCGACTTTTGCCAGATTCGCCCACGCTACCCGATCCCGGAGACGAATACCAGTTTCACTGCAGTGTTCTCGTTTGAGGTGGGAGAGGATGGGGGACCTGTCAATCTCCATGACAGCACTCGCCTCACTCGCGAGGATGCCCGCCGGTGGAGATGGCCAGAGGAATATATCACTCAACGCTACCCCGATTCTTCCATCGTGCTGTGGCTGGGGGGACGAGGCTTTTCCCTTTCTTTGCATCAGCAATTGGAGGCTGCGCGGCATTCCGAAGGGCACACAGCTCCAAGCCGAGTTCAAGTGGCATCAGGGTCTCGGATGGGAATCCCTCCGCATCGTTGGCCAGGGAGTCAACTTGACGATCAAGGCAAGCACCGAAGGTGAGGGCCCGTTGTTGACCGCCAGGCCCAGTGCGGGGGCGAGTGCAGGGAGGCCCTTCGGGCCCGTGACGGAACAGGACGTCGAGACTCTGAGCCTGTTTGCCAAGGAACGAGGTCTCGACCTCATTGCAGAAGCCAAGGCCATGGCCGGCCATGATGAAGAGGCGCTCGCCAAGGTCTTCCGCTTCTCTCTTCAGTTCGACAAGCTGGATCAGAATGCTCGTACCTACGGTCAGATCTTCTACAGCAGCATGCCCAATCTGGGGGAGGAAAGCTGGCCGGCGCCAAGGACTGCGGCGTGGTCAGGCTCACGCAACCGCATTCGGGGGCTGTCCGTTGCGCGCAGGCTGCTCTTAAAGGCCGAACGCCATTCATGGTCGTCTTTCAGGATCAAGGCATCGATTCCAAGGTCTTCCATGGTTTGGCCGTCGACGCCAGCGGCAACGGGACCTGGCTTCAATGGGACAGCGACTCTTACGGCGGTGGGTATCATTTCGTTACCAGACCCTGGGTCAAAGAGGAGGCGTGTTCTCGGCCGGTCGTGGTCGATGCAGTTCCACCGATCCAATGCAGGTCGTCGCAGTCCGTCGGCTAGCTTGAACGTCTTGGTACCAGAGGTGCATGATGTCCCGGACAAAGGTATTCGTCAGCTTCAGCCACAAAGACCTTGAATGGCTGGTACGGTTTTCAGAGCATGTTGCGGTCCTGGAACGCCAGGACCTCATTGACGTTTGGTCAGACACCCGGATAGACGCAGGATCTGAATGGGAAAGCGAAATCGAGAACGCACTGACCGCCGCAAAGGTGGCCGTGCTCCTCGTCAGCCCACCGTTTCTTGCTTCAGATTACATTTGGAAGCACGAGATGCCGCGAGTCGTTGCACACTCCAAGCAAGGAATGACCGTTCTGCCGCTGATCGTCAGGCCCTGCGCATGGCGTCTTCAGGAGGAGCTCACGCGATTGCAAGCCCGCCCTGCTGAGGGACGACCCTTATCTCTTGGAAGCGAGAGTCAAGTGGACTCCGATCTCATGGCCTTTACCTATGAGCTTGCCGCGCAAGTCGGACGCTCTCCTGTGGCTGCGGGCGCGGAGAAAACCGGTTTGCCATTGACGACAAGTGTTGATGACGTTGCCAGCGTATCAGGAGAATGGGTTGGCAATTACAACGCCAACCGGCCTGTGCAACTCCGAATCACGGAGGTCAGGAATGGCAAGATTCGAGGGACACTCGAGTATACGACCGAAGGCACGATCACACGCGTCAACGGTTCCATCCATTTGAGTTGGTCCCCAGACGATCCCATCTGGGCTCAGCTTGGCGGGGTGAACTACCAAAATAAGGGAGTCGCGGTGAGCTTTCGCGAGACCGATTATGAAAAAAGGGGGAGCAGCTCGATAAGTTTCGATGGCGAGTATCATGCTTTCGTCAGCGGAGATGAAATGACGGGAGCGTGGTTCTCGGGCCAACGCCTTGTTGGTTCCCTTGCCCTTCAGCGAGTCGTGCGGCAACGGCAAACCCGGGGCCCCAAACGAACGGCTGAGACCGCCGCTTAGACCAACAGTGTTCGGCGCCGCTCCACACGAGGACCCCTTGCCCATCCCCATCCAAGGCCTCGCCTCGCTCCTTGAAGTCTTCGACATGCCCCGGTCGATCGCGTTCTACCGCGACGTTCTGGACTTCGAGGTCGTCAGCACGTCCACACCGGGAGACCACTTCGATTGGGCGTTGCTCCGGCCCGCGGGTCCCGATCCCGTTCGCATTGTGGGGCATGCCGACGTGGCGCTTTTCTTCGGTTGCCCGGATGTGGAGGGGGTGTACGCTCACCTCCGTGCCCAGGGGGCCGATGCACCGCCTCTAGAATTTGGGCTATCTCCTCCTCCCAGGGCTCACGCCCTGGGCTACGAGTCTCCCCGCCCTCCGGGCTCAAGACCGGGGCAACTCCCGCCCTTGCAGTACGTATACGCTGTTCTCGGACGCCGAATGCCGCAATGCGGTAAGATGGCGGCGTCACAGCGAGGAGGGAACCGGATGAGCAACGGCTATGAGCAGGCGAAGTCGCAACGGAACGTCCTGGAGCGGATCGGCGACAAGATCCCCGGCTACCGAGGGTTCCAGGACCGGGAGTTGCGGCGCGACGTCGACCGGATGCTGCGCGAGCACCTGGCTTCGGATCTGGGACGGCTGAAGGCCGCCGTGCGGGACCGGGCGCGGAGCTATACCGACGCCGGCAAGATCGGCGTCCTGTCCGCTTTCGACCGCATCGACCGGCAGGTCGACGGCCTGTCGCAGGCGGTCCGCTTCGCCGACTATGGGGCGACCGGGCTGTTCGATCCGGTGAAGATCGGCGAGGCCGAGCTCGAGCGGATCTATCAGTTCGACCTCTCGGTGGTGGACGACCTGGCGCAGATCGAGAACGAGATCGCCAAGCTGCCCGCGCCCGGGGGGGACGATCCCGCGGCCGCCCTGGAGGGGCTGCTTCAGATGGTGCGCGGCCTGGACGCCAAGTGGCGGCAGCGCGAGCAGGTCATCAGCGACGTGGTCGGCGGGCACGGCGCAGACAACGCAGACAACGCCGCGGGCGCCTGATGTCTGACGGAAAAGCGAGGAGACACCGACAATGGACGTGATTCAATATCAGGACCCCACGGGCGACACCATGGTGTCGCGCTGGCCGGCCAACGGCACGGCCCCCATCCGCCTCGGCAGCCAGCTCATCGTCGAGGAGAGCCAGCAGGCCGTGTTCTTCCGCGACGGCAAGGCCCTCGACACGTTCGGCCCGGGCCGGCACACGCTGGCGACGCAGAACGTCCCCATCCTGGCGAGCGTCTTCGGCATCCCGTTCGGCGGCAAGTCGCCGTTCCAGGCGGCCGTGTTCTTCGTCTCGACGAAGACGTTCCTGGACCTCAAGTGGGGCACCAAGGAGCCGGTCATCTTCCGCGATCAGGACCTGGCGATGGTGCGCCTGCGTGCCTTCGGCAAGTTCGCCGTGCGGATCGCGAACGCTCAGGTGTTCGTCAACACGGTGGTGGGCAGCCGGGGCCTCTACACGACCCAGGGGGTGGAGGACTACTTCCGCGACGCCATCGTGGCCCGCCTCACGGACGTGCTGGGCGAGAACCTGACCTCCATCTTCGACCTGGCGAAGCTCTACGACGAGCTGGCCATGGCGCTCAAGTCCCGGGTGGCGGACGACTTCACCAAGTACGGCATCGAGCTCGTGGACCTCTACATGGGCGCCATCACGCCGCCCGAGGAGGTCCAGAAGCTGATCGACGAGCGCAGCGGCATGGGCGCCATCGGCGACATGAACGCCTACATGAAGTTCAAGACGGCCCGGGCCATCGGCGACGCCGCCGCCAATCCGGGCGGCGGGGCCGGCGACACTATGGGGGCTGGAGTGGGGATCGGCATGGGAGCCGGCCTGGGCGCCATGCTCCCGGGCATGATGCGCGAGGCCATGCAGGGCGGAGCGGCCCCAGCCCAGGCCGCTCCGGCGGCCGCGGCTCCGGCGGCCAGTCCCATGGCCGAGAAGCTCCGCCAGCTCAAGGGCCTGCTCGACGAGGGGTTGATCTCCCAGGAGGAGTTCAACGCCAAGCGGCAAAAGTTGCTGGACGACATGTAGGACCCGATTCACGCCCAATCCCGTAGGGGCGGCCCCACGTGGCCGCCCTGGGGTGGGGGGCTGTTGAGACCGCGCCCCCGCCCAGGGCGGCCACGTGGGGCCGCCCCTACGAAAAGGTTCCAGATCCCTTCCCGCCGTTCCCGGATTCCGCTATTCTTCGGCCACCACATTTAGCGAGGCAGTTTTTTGATTGTTTGATCGCAGATCGCCAACACCCATCCCGGGCCGCCAGAGCGCGAAGCTGCTCGCGCTCCTCGTGGTGGTTTTGCCTCTGGCGGGGGGTTGCGGCCGGGGGAGCGAAACGCGGCAGCCCAACCTGGTCCTGATCACCCTGGACACGGTGCGGGCCGACCACCTGGGCTGCTACGGGAGCCGCGAGGCCGTGACCCCCTGGCTGGACCGGATGGCGGCCGAGGGTGTCCGCTTCACCAGCGCGTCGTCCGCGGTGCCGCTGACCCTGCCGTCTCACGCCAGCATCCTCTCCGGCCTGCTGCCGCCCCACCATGGGCTGCGCAACAACGGACTGGGCGCCTACCCGGCGGCCAAGGGCACCCTGGCGAGCCTGCTGGCCAAGGAGGGCTACCGCACGGGCGCTTTCCTCGGCGCTTTCGTGCTGGACCGCCGCTTCGGGCTCAACCAGGGGTTCGAGGTATACGACGACGAGATCCCCCGCGATCCCCACGCCGGCATCACCCTGGAAGCGGAACGGCCGGGGCGCGACGTGATGGACCGGGCACTCGCATGGCTCCAAGGAGAAAACAAAAAGGACTCCCGGCCGTTCTTCCTTTGGGTCCATCTCTATGACGCCCACGCTCCCTACACACCGCCGCCGGCCTGGGCGGCGCGCCATCCGGGCCGGCCCTACGACGGCGAGATCTCGGAGGTGGACGCGCAGGTGGGCCGCCTGTTGGAAGAACTCGACCGCCAGGGGCTCGCGGAAGAGACCGTTGTGGCCGTGGCCGCCGACCACGGCGAGGGCCTGGGCGAGCATGGCGAGATCACCCACGGTCTCCTCCACGTGCCCCTGCTGGTGCGCGCCCCGGGCCGGCTGGAGCCCCGGGTGGTGGAGACGCCCGTGAGCCTGGTGGACCTCGCGCCCACGCTGGCCGGTCTCCTGGGGAAAAGCCTCCCCGCACCGGCCGGCCCCGGCGGACACACGCTGGACGGCCGCGATCTTTCGAAGGCTCTCCTGGCGGGGGACGATCCCCCAGCCGGAGAGGTCTACGCCGAGAGCCAGTATCCGGCGATCTTCGGCTGGAGCCCGCTCGCGGCCCTGCGGCGGCGTGACCTCAAATACATCTCGGCTCCCAATCCCGAGCTCTACGACCTGAGCCAGGACCCTCAAGAGACGGCGAACCTGGTCAATCAGAAGGCTGAGCCGGCGCGCGGCTTGGCGGCCCGGGGCGCCGAGATCGAGGCCGGCGCCGTGGCCACGCCCCAGCCCGCGGCTCCCGACGCCGAGACCCGCGCGCGCCTGGCGAGCCTCGGCTACGCCGCGGGTCCCACCGCCCCACGAGCCGCCAAGGGTCCGGCCAAGGGCTCTCCCGATCCCAAGACCATAGTGGATCTCTTCCAGCGCTTCGAGCGGGCGAACGCCGACCTCCAGGACGGCAAGCTCGACGCAGCCCTGAGCGATCTCGAGGCCTTGGTGGCGGCCGATCCGGCGAACCCGGTGTTCCGCGGCAAGCTGGCCGCGGCGTGGCGGGACAAGGGGGATTTCGCGAAGGCCGCGCCCCTCTACCGGCAGGCGGCCGAGACGGCGCCCACGGACCCCGAGGCCTGGTACAACCTGGCCTCCGCTCTCCAGGAGGCCGGCAAGCTCGAACAGGCGCGGCACGCCGTCGAAAAGGCCCTGCGGCTGGACTGCACCCGGCCGGAGGCGCACAACACGCTGGGGATCATCGAGCTCGGCGAGGGGAAGCTCGAAGAGGCGCGGCACGATTTCGAGACCGCCGCGCGGCTCGATCCGCGCAACGCCCTGGCGATGAACAACCTGGGCAACGCGTTGCGCGCCCTGGGCCGGACCGCCGAGGCCGAGCAGGCCTACCAGCGTTCGGCCGCCCTGGCTCCCCGCTTCGCCGAGCCGCTCAACGGCCTCGGAACGGTGCAGGTGGAGCGCGATCAGCCTCTTGCAGCACTCCCTTATTTTGAGCGCGCATTGTCCCTCGCGCCGGGCTACCATGAGGTCCGGCTCAACCGGGCCATCGCATACGACATGGCGGGCGACGCCGCGGCCGCCGGTACCGCCTACCGGGATTTCCTGGCCGCCACGGTGGGAAACCCCGGCTTTGCCGAGCAGCGCCGCGCGGCGCTGCAGCTCCTGGCCCGGCTCGGTGACCGGGCGGTAGCGGAGAGGAGGTGACCGACGCTCCGAGGTTCGCTCTGGTTCTTGATTTTGGGCTTCCAAGTGTTTCGTACTCATTCCGTTCGACAGGCGAATGGACTTTGATGCAATACGATCCAGAAGGAGACGAGTCATGAATGTAAGGAGAATGTGGGCAGTCCTGGCACTGCTCGCGCTGGCGTGGGGCTTGGCCCTGCCGCCGGCTGCTCACGCCCAGGCCGCGGGCGGCAACCTGATCGGCAAGGTTCAGGACAAGGAAGGCGCGGCCCTGCCCGGCGTCACCGTCACCGCGACCCAGAAGGACACCGGCCTCACCCGCAGCACCGTCACCGAGAGCGACGGCACCTTCCGGCTGCCGTCCCTGCCCATCGGCCTCTACACCGTCACGGCCGAGCTCGACGGCTTCGCCACCGTGACCATCGACGAAGTCCGCCTGAACGTCGCCACCCAGCGCGAGATCAACGTCGACATGAGCCCCTCCACGGTCGAGGAGTCGATCACGGTGGTCGACGAGGCGCCGCTGGTGCAGACGACGCCCTCGATCGGCACCGTGGTCTCCGAGGAGCAGCTCGAGAACCTGCCCCTGAACGGCCGGCAGTTCGCCAACCTGGCGGTCCTGGCCCCGGGCACCACCCTGGGCTACAACGCCGACCCCACCAAGCCCGGCCAGCTCATCGTGGCCCTGAACGGCGGCAACGGCCGCAACGTCAACTACGTGATCGACGGCGGCGACAACACCGACGACACGATCGGCGGCGCGCTCCAGAACTTCAACCTGGAGAGCGTGGCGGAGTTCAGCATCCAGACCCAGCAGTACAAGGCCGAGTACGGCCGCTCGACGGGCGGCGTGCTGACGGTGGTGACCAAGACCGGCACCAACAATCTGTCCGGCGCCGCCTGGGGCTTCTTCCGCGACGACAGCTACGCCTCCAAGAAGGAGAGCGAGAAGCTCGCCGACCTCGACAAGCAGCCCTACGAGCGCAAGCAGTACGGCGCCTCCCTGGGCGGTCCCTTCGTGAAGGACAGGGCGCACTGGTTCGCCACCTATGAGAAGCTCGAGGAAGAGACCCAGTCCGTGCTCGCCACCGGTCCCTTCTCGACGCCGCTGGAGGACGAGCAGGCCACCGCCAAGGCGACTCTCAACATCTCTCCCAAGCAGTACCTCCAGGTGCGCTACGGCTATCAGAAGAACTCGCAGAAATATGGCCAGAGCCCGCTCGCGACTCCCGACGCGCTGGGCACCCTCACCAACGAGTACAGCTCGATCCTCGCCGGCCACAGCTTTCAGATCGGCTCGGACAGCCTCAACGAGTTCGTCTTCCAATACACCAAGTTCGAGAATCTGATCTTGGCGGACTCCAACAACCCGACGATCTACTTCCCGTCGGGCCTCCATACCGGCCAGAACATCAATACGCCGCAGAGCACCAACCAGACGAAGTACCAGTACAAGGACGACTTCAGCTTCACCCGCACGATCGGCGGGCGCGCCAACAACTTCAAGGTCGGCGCCAACTACATCCACGAGCCCGTCCTCGGCGGCGACTTCTCCACCGGCCTCAGCGGCCAGTTCCAGCTCAATGCCGCCGGCAACGTTACGAACATCACGTACTTCAGTGGCTTCTTCGGCGACGAAACGCCGGTCGACCAGTACAGCGCTTACCTCCAGGACGACCTCCTGCTGAGCGACCGTCTGACGATCAACCTCGGTGTGCGCTATGACTACTGGGACGGCTTCGATCTCGACCAGCGCGCGAACCCCATCTGGCAGTACCTGTCGACGCAGACCCGTTACAACGAGTCCTACCTGCGCGACTTCCAGGGTGGCAAAGGTGGCGTGCTCAAGAACGACGACAACAACTGGGGCCCGCGGCTCGGCTTCACCTGGGATACCAAGGGAGACGGCCGGAAGCTGCTGCGCGGCGGCTACGGCATTTACTACGACTTCCCGTACACCAACGCCACGATTCTCTTCCCGGCCTCGGCAGTGCAGTCCAACTACGGCGTGTCCTTCAGGGTTGTCAACGGTCAGGGCATCCGTAATCCCAACGGCTCCTTCTTCAAGCCGGGGGATCCCCTCTGCCGCAATGGGGTGACCTCGAATTGCGTGGCGAGCGATCCTCTGCCGGCCGTTCCACCGCCGAACGAGGTCGCCTCACCGACGCTCGCAACACCCTACTCCAAGCAGGCGTCGCTGGGCTATTCCTGGCAGGTCAACAACTGGCTCGGGCTCAACTTCGAGGCGGTCTCCATCGACTACCGCGACATCCCCTTCCGCTTCCGGGCCAACCCGGTCGATCCGGCGACGGGCACGACGCGGTTCCCCTTCGCCAACTTCCGCCTGTGGGACGGCAACGGCGAAGCCTCCTACGATGGCTTCAACGTGAGCTTCCGGGCGCGCGCCTCCCAGAAGCTGGAGCTGCAGGGCTTCTACACCTACTCGGAGGCCGAGGGCAACGTCCTCGCGGGCGCCGACGAGTTCCGCCTCACGGACCTGGGGTTCGCGCCGAGCTTCCGCGTGGGGCGTGACGTCTCCGTCAATCCGCTCGACCCGTTGTGCGCCGCCTGCACCGGGCCGCTCAACAGCGACGCCCGGCATCGCATCACCCTGAGCGGCGTCTACCAGGGCCCTTGGGGAATCAACGCCGCCGGCATGTACCGCTACCGCTCGGCCACGCCGTACACGGTCTTCACCACCTCCGACCCGAACCATGACGGCTTCATCGTCGACCTGCTGCCGGGCGACCACGTCAACTCGAAGCGCGGGGACTCCTTCTCGCAGTTCGACCTCCGGCTGTCCAAGGAGTTCAACTTCGGCAGCCGCCTCGGCCTCGAGCTGATCGCCGAGATGTTCAATGTCTTCAACGAGGAGAACCCGGCCGGTCGTAGGATCCTCTTCGACGCCAATGGCAATCCCATCGGCTCCGAAGCTACCACCTACGCCGGCGACCCGCTGCAGGGCGAGAACCAGATCATCCAGCTCGGCGCGCGGATCAAGTTCTAGGCTCCGGCCTTTCTTCTATCCTCGCGGGGGCGCTCCGGCGCCCCCGTTTCCTTTCCGCCCCGCCGGGCCGCCGGCCACTCGTCGGCCGAGGCCACCTCCTTGCGCTCCACCACCGGCACCGCGTTGTCCGCCGGCTCGATCTGCGAGCCGTAGCGGCTGGCGTAGACCTCCGTAAACTCGGCGCCCAGGAACACGATCTGCGCCGAGTAGTAGGTCCACAGCAGCAGGATCACCAGCGACCCGGCCGCCCCATAGGTCGAAGCCACGGTGCTCTTGGCCAGGTAGAGGCCGATCAGGAACTTGCCCACGGTGAACAGCAGGGCCGTCACGACGGCGCCGATCCACACGTCGCGCCACTGGATCTTCACGTCCGGCAGATACTTGTAGATCATGGCGAACAGGAACGTAGTGACGGCGAACGAGACCAGGAAGGACAGGATCTGGACCAGCACCTGTCCGGCGCCGCCCACGCCCTCCGCCCACTGGTCGATGGAGGCCGCCGCCGCCGAGCGCCCCAGCGAGCCCAGCAGCAGGAAGCCGCGGCCCAGGAA
>CAXTNS010000139.1:3849-12388 GCA_964245465.1 uncultured Thermoanaerobaculia bacterium | reverse complement strand
CTGGAAGACGCCGTCGCGGGCATCCGCCGGGCCGTGCTGACCCAGCGGCCGGACCTGCTGCTCGTCCCATCGCCGCTGGAAGTCTCGCGCGACCACCGCGCCACCTTCGCCGCCCTGCACCGCCTGCTGGGGCCGGTTCGGGACGCGAGCCCTGACTTCGAGCCCCTCCGCGGCCTGCGCGTCTTCCTCTACGAGATCAACCACCCCGGCCATCCCGACCTCCTGGTGGACGTCACGGCCGAGGCCCCGGTCCTCGAAAAGGCCATGGCCGCCTACGCCAGCCAGGAGGAGCGGCACCCCTACTGGAACGCGGGACTGGGGCTGCGCCGGTTCCGCACCCTGAGCCTCGGCCCGGGCGTGGAGCTGGCCGAGGCCTACCGCCGCCTGCGGGTGGAGGACTTCACGACCCGCAGCCCCATTCAGCTCGTGCGCCATCTCGGCGGCCTCCCCGAGATCCACGAGGTGCGGGAGGGGCCGAGGATCTCCGTCGTCGTCCGCACCCGCAACCGTCCGAAGCTGCTGGCCGAGGCCCTCGACAGCCTCGCCCAGGGGGAGTACCGTCGGGCCGAGGTCGTGCTGGTTAACGACGGCGGCGAGCCGCCTCCCGTGCCCGAGGGCTATCCCCTGGCCGTCAACCGGCTCGACCTCGCGGAGAACCGCGGCCGGGCCGCCGCGGCCGAGGCGGGCGTGGCCGCGGCTACGGGCGATTACGTGACCTTCCTGGACGACGACGACCTGGCCGCCCCGGAGCACCTCGCCACCCTGGCCGGGCTCGTCTCGGCCGCCGGGGTGCGCGTGGCCTACACGGACGCGGCCGTGGCCCTCTACGACTTGGATCCAGCCGGCGGCTGGGTCTGCCGCGAGCGCCGGCTCCCCTACAGCCGGGACTTCGATCCCGACGTCCTGCTGGTGGACAACTACATCCCCTTCAACACCCTGCTGATCGAACGGGCTCTCTTCGCCGAGACCGGTCCCTTCGATTCGTCGCTGCCGTTTTTCGAGGACTGGGATTTCCTGATTCGTCTGTCCGCCCTGACGCCGTTCCACCACCTCGCCCGCGTCACCTGCGAGTACCGCCACTTCCGCAGTGGTAGCCATCACATCTTCGGCGAGCGTCCCCGGGAGCGGTCGGACTTCCTGGCCGTCAAGGCCCTGGTGCTGGCGAAACACGCCCGCCGCCTCGGCCCGGCCGAGCTGGCCCGGGCGGTCGACATCCTCCGGGCCGAGCTGGTCGACGAGCGCGAGGCTCGGGGCGCCGCCCGCCGGGAGGCCGACGCCTTACGCGGCGACCTCGCTCGTCTGCGCGGCGACCTCGCTCATCTGCGCGGCGACTTCGGCACCTTGCAGCGCGAGCTCGCCTTCGTCCACGGCAACCTGGCCTCGGTCCACGGCAACCTGGCCTCGGTCCAGGGCAACCTGGTCATCGTGCAGGACGAGTTGAAAGAGCTCTCCCGGGCTCACCAGGATTTGTCCCGCGAGCGCTTCCAGTGGGAGGAGCGCTATCATGCCGCCAACGGCGAGCTCACAGCATTGCGGGACGAGTTCGGCCGTCTGCAGGAGGCCCGCGTCCAGACCGAGGCCGAGCTTCAGCGTCTCTTTGAAGAGGAGCGCCGGCTGCGCGCCGCGGTTGACGACCAGACGGCCCACCTCGGCCGCACGTATGCTGAGATCGAACGTCTGAACGGCCTCCTCCGCGAGATGGAATCCACCCGAGCCTGGCGAGCCCACCAGTGGTGGAGCCGGCGGTCCTGAGATCGACCCGGACTGAAGACAGACACCGTCTGGGGGAGTAAAATACAAATCTGCAATTTACCTGGATCGACGCCATGGCCCTAAGCATCCAACATCCTGAAGCTGAGCAGCTAGCCCGGGAGCTGGCCGAGAGAACCGGCGAAAGCCTGACCGAGGCGGTCGTGAATTCCCTGCGGGAACGGCTGCAGCGCGAAAGGACGAAGACGGAGGGACCTCGGCTGCGCGATCAGATCCGCGCCATCGGCAGGCACTGTGCGGCTCTCCCTGTGCTGGACCCCAGGAGTCCCGAAGAGATTCTGGGCTACGACGAGCACGGGCTTCCGAGCTGATGGTCCTCGATACCTCCGCGATCCTTGCCATCCTGCTGAACGAGCCGGAGATCAACGCCTTCTCGGCCGCTATCGAGAGGGACCCTGTTCGACTCCTTTCCGCCGCCTCCCTTGTGGAGGCCTCCCTCGTGGTGGAATCCCGTCCTGGTGAAGCAGGGAGACGGGAGCTGGATCTCCTGCTCCAGACGGCTGAAATCGAGATCGCCCCGCTGGACGCCTGTCAAGCTGACATGGCCCGCCATGCCTTTCGGACCTTCGGAAAGGGGCGCCACGCCGCGGCTCTGAACCTGGGAGATTGCTTCTCGTATGCCTTGGCCCAGGTTTCCGGAGAGGCTTTGCTGTTCAAAGGAAACGACTTCTCGAAAACGGATGTCCGCTGGGTCCCCCTCAGTCAGGAATGACCCGCATCGCCCTCCTCTCCAGCGAGCCGATCCGCTCCCGCATGGCGGGGATCGGCATCCGCTATCTCGAGCTCGCCCGCCGGCTGCCGGCCCACGGGGTGGACGTGGTCCTGGTCTCGCCCGCGGAGCCGGAGGAGACGGCAATGTTGGGGGGACTCGGCGGGCTCGGAGGCGTCGACGTCCGCCGGTTCGAGCGGGGGCGGCTGGCGGCGGTCCTCGGCGACTGCAACGGCGCCGTGGCCCAGGGCCAGCTCGCCAACGATCTGGTCCTGGAGATGCCGGGCCTGCCCGTCGCCATCGACCTCTACGATCCCTGGCTGATCGAGAACTTCGCCTACCTGGAGACGCTGGGGCTGGACCCCTATCGCAACGACCACGCCACGTGGGTCCTCCAGATGTCCCGGGGGGACTTCTTCCTGTGCTCGTCGGAAGAGCAGCGGAACTTTTATCTGGGGTTCCTGACGGCCCTGGGCCGGGTCAACCCGGAGCGGATCCAGGGCGATCCGGACCTCGCGACACTGGTCGTCCCCGTCCCCTTCGGCGTGCCCGACGAGCTGCCGCCCCACCGGCCGGTTCTACCCCCAAGGACGGCCGGCGAGGCGCGTCTCCTCTTCGGCGGGCTCTACGACTGGTACGACCCCTGGACGCTGCTCGACGCCCTCGCGGCCCTGGATCGGCCCGGCTGGACGCTGCTGCTGATCCGCAATCCCAACCCGGAGGGCACGCCCCAGCGCCTGTTCGCCGAGGTGGAGGCGCGCTGCCGTTCGCTCGGCTGGTGGGGAAGCCGCGTGCAGGCCCTCGACTGGGTGCCCGCCGAGCGGCGTTACGACCTGCTGCGGGACGTGGACCTCCTGGTGGCGCCCCACAAGCCGAGCCTCGAGACGCGCCTTTCGCTGCGCACCCGGTTCCTGGACGCCTTGGCGGCCGGCTGCCCGGTCGTCACCAGCGAAGGGGGCGCCATGAGCCGCCTCCTCGCCGAGCACCGGGCCGGCTGGGTGGCGCCCACCGGCGATGCGGCGGCCCTGGCGCGGGTACTGGCCGAGGCCCTCGACGATCCCGGCTCCCGACAGGCCGGCGCCCGCGAGTTGGCAACCGCCTTCCGCTGGGACCGTGTCCTGGCTCCGCTCGTGCGCTTCTGCCTCGATCCGCGGGTGGACCCCACCAAAGAGCGTTTCGCCCAGCGCCCTGCCACCGTGGCGCCGCCGGACCGCTTCGCCTTCCGCCTGCGCCGCAAGCTCCGGACGCTCTGGGGGTCGTCTTGATCCGCAAGGTCTCGGTCGCCATCCTTTCCTGGAATGGCCGGCACCACCTGGAGACCTGCCTTGACGCCTTGGCCGGCCAGCGCGACCCGGGCGTGGATTGGGAGATCCTCGTCTTCGACAACGGCTCTACGGACGGCACCGCCGCCTGGATGCGTGAGCGCTGGAGGGGGAATGGCCGGGTGAGGCTCCTCGAAAGCCCCGTGAACCTCGGCTTCTGCGGTGGCAACAACCGTCTCGTGGCCGCCTCGGACGCCGACGCCGTGGCGCTTCTCAACAACGACACCCGCCCGGAGCCCGGCTGGCTCGCCGCCCTGGTCGAGGCCTTGGCGTCGGCCCCGGCGGACGTGGCCGCCGTGTCTGGCAAGATCGTGGATTGGGCCGGCGAGCGGCTGGACTTCGGCCGCGGCCTGATGACCTTCGACGGCCACGCCTTCCAGCTCGACTTCCGCAAGCGCCTGGCCGCGGCGCGGGTGCCGAAGGCGGGGGAGGAGCTGCTCTTCGCCTGCGGCGGCAACATGCTGATCCGGCGGTCTTCCTTCCTGGAGGCGGGCGGCTTCGACGAGTCCTACTTCGCCTATCTGGAGGACGTGGACCTCGGCTGGCGCCTCTGGTCCGGCGGCGAGCGCATCGTCTTCGCCCCGGAGGCCGCCGTCCATCACCGCTCGGGCGCCACGAGCGACCTGCTGGGCCTCTTCAACCGCGGCTTCCTCTTCGAGCGCAACGCCTTCCTGACCGCCTGCAAGAACTACGAGCCGGGTCTCTGGGAGCGGATCCTGCCGGCCGTGATGCTGACCCTGACCTCGCGCACCCAGGCCCTCCTGCTGGAGAACAACCCGGGGATGGAGACGCTGAGGATCGACCCCTACTCGGGCCACATCGCGAACACGGGCAGACAGGGACAGGCTCCGCCGTCAGCGATCCAGCTCCCTCCGGCCACTACCTGGGAGGGGTTCAAGATCCGCTGGCAGGGGTATGGGCCCCAGGAGTTCCTCCGCCGAGGTCTGCGCAAGCTGGGGATCGCGGGAGCGCCGCCGTCTGCTCCTCCAGGCGCCGAGCCGCCGCGCCTGACCGACGAGCGCACCATCGCCCAGTTCCGCGCCCTGCACTGGCTGCTGGGCCATCTGGACTCTGTCGCGGAGACCCGCGCCGCCGTCCAGCGCCGGAGGAAGCGCCCGGACCGCGAGATCTTCGAGCGTTTCCCCCTCTACATCGTCCCCACCTATCCCGGAGACGCGACGCTCTTCGCGAGCCCGGGTTTCGCAGCCTGGCTGCCGGAGGATCTGCCGGTCGTCCGGGCCAGGCTCGACGAGATCATGGAGGTGGGCTGAGAATGCTGAGTGCTGCTACCGTCCAAGGCATGTCACGCCTGTCGCCTCCCAAGGAAGAACCCATGGAGCCCTCCCCGGCCCTTACGGCTCCGTCTGACGATGAAGCCTTGATCCTCTGGATGCTCAGCCTGACCCCAACGCAGCGTCTGCTGCCATCCTCGAAGGGGCGCCGGTCTCGACGCTCGACCTCGACGTCGTGGGAGATGGGCTGAGCCGCGCCAACCTGGGCGTTTGTCGAAACTTGCGCTTCTTCCCGATTTCGTGTCCCGCTTTCCTCTGATTCCTGCACCCTAGCCGTAGACAGTCCCTGTTTAATTACCCCGTTGCGGAGGCGGATCTCCCGTTTCCTCCCTCGGGCTTTTAGGCGGTTGCAGGTCGCAGGTGCCGGCATCAGCGTCCGGCGTGCGTAATCGCGGCCGCAGGAGGGGTTTGCGATGGAACTGTTGAAATCCGTGCGTCTGCTGTCCAACGTCCTTTTCTTCCGGCTCAAGTACGGCCACCCCGGCGAGGTCGACCGCCACTGGGAGAACTACTGGAAGACCATCGACAAGACGGGCCGCGGCGGCCAGGTGCTGTGGGACAACGAGCCGGAGCGCGCCTCCGCCGAGGACATCAAGCGCTTCCGCGACCACATGGATCCGTCCCTGCCGCTGCTCGATTTCGGATGCGGCAACGGCCGGCAGACGAGGTACCTCGCCCGGCACTTCCAGAAGGTGATCGGCACCGACGTCTCTCCCTCCGCGATCGCCAAGGCCCGCGAGGAGACGGCTCCGGAGATGAAGATCGAGTACCGGGTGCTCGACGCCCTGAAGCCCGAGGACGCCAGGAAGTTCCATGCCGAGTTCGGCGACGTCAACATCTACATGCGGACCGTGATGCACGTGGTCCAGCGGGAGGACCGGAAGACCTTTGCCGAGAGCCTGGCGATTCTCCTGGGCGAGAAGGGGACGCTCTATCAGATCGAGCTCTCGCTCTGCGCCCTCGACTACTTCCGCACCCTGCCGGGCAACAGCCCCTCGGGTCTGCCGCACCACGTCCACAACGTCATCAGGACCGGGGCCACGTCGGTAGGCTTCGATCCCCAGGACCGGCCGCTGGTCTATCCGGACTCCCACTGGCAGGTCCTCGCCCACGGGGAGGACGTGACGATCAACACCGTCCCCCTCTACCATGGCGACGAGGGGCATGTGCCGGCCAACTACCTCGTGCTGCGGACGCGGAAGAACGGAGCGCACGCCTAGGGGAGCCTGTCATAATCCCCTCATGGGGCCCGAGCTCTCCGTCGTCATTCCCACCCACAACCGCCTGGAGGTCCTCTCGGAGGTCCTCCAGGCGCTGGAGTTCCAGCACGAGCCGCCGCCCTTCGAGGTGGTGGTCGTCGACGATGGATCCTCGGACGGCACCGGCGACTGGCTGCGCAGCCGCACGTTCCGGGTGCCGCTGCGGACGATCGTCCAGGAGAACCACGGACCGGCGGCGGCGAGGAACACCGGCGTGGCCGCCGCCTCCGGCCGCTGGGTGGCCTTTCTGGGGGACGACACCGTCCCGTCTCCAGGATGGTTGGCAACCCATCGCGAGGCCCACAGGCGTTGGGGAGAGGACCCTCACCTGGCCGTGATCGGCTACACCGGGTGGCACCGGCGCATGCGCCTCAACCCCTTCCTGCGCTACATCAACGAGCACGGCCTCCAGTTCGGCTATGCCCTGATCCAGGACAAAGAAGACGTTCCGTTCAACTTTTTATACACCTCGAACCTCTCGCTCCCCCGCGACCTGCTGCTCGCGGAGCCCTTCGACCTGCGCTTCCCCTACGCGGCCTGGGAGGACATCGAGCTCGCCTACCGCTTGAAACGGCGGGGCTTACGGCTCGTCTACGAGCCGGGCGCCACGGTGGCTCACGACCATCCCACGGACCTGGCGCGTTTCGCCTCGCGCCAGGAGAAGGCGGGGTACTGCGCGGTGGTCTTCTACCGGCTCCATCCGGAGTTGGGATCCTTCTTGGGGATCGGTCCGGACGGGCCTCCGCCGCTCCCTCCAGTGGCTCCGCAGAAGCGCAAGGAAGCCCTGGTCCGCGCTTTGCAAAACTTGCCTTTCCGGCTGCCGAATTTGTGGGAAGATGTACTGAGGTACCACTACATCCGAGGTCTTCACCGCGCCTGGTCCGAGATGGGCGCGGAGTTGGAAAAGGAGAGCACCCATGACGACCCAGAGACCCGCCGCCGGGCGGCGCCTGCATAGAGCGGTTTCTCTCGCCGCCGCTCTGCTGCTCGCAAGCCTGCCCCTGGCGGCCCAGAACCGTTCACGGCCGAGCGAGAGCGGCGATACCGGCCGGACGGCTCGTGAGGCCGGCCCCTCGTCCATCCCGAGCTACAACCCGCCACGGAGCTCGTCGAGCACTTCGAGCGGGGGCGGCGACACCACGGTCGCCGCGAGCCAGCCGCGCACTGCCCGTCCGTCCGGCGGCGGCAGCGAGCCGCACCGCCAGCCGCCCTCCCGGGACGGCCGCGGTGGCAGCAGCCATCATGGCGGCTCAGGGGGCCACTTCTACGGCGGCTATTACGGAAGTTACTACCCATACCACTACCCCTACGGCTGGGGCAACTACGGCTTCTGGCCCGGCTACTACGGCTGGTGGTGGTGGGGCGGTTATCCCTACTACGGCTACGGGAACTATAACGGCGGCTACTACGACTACGACCGCGACCGGGCCGGCGCGCTCGATTTGGACGTCGCTCCCGCCCGTACCGAGGTCTACGTGGACGGCCAGTACATCGGCAAGGTGGACGGCTTCGACGGCTGGCCGCGGTATCTGTGGCTGCCCAAGGGGACGTACGACGTCGTCCTCTTCCTGGACGGCTACAAGACCATCGCCCGCCAGATCACGGTCTACCCGGGCTCGGTGATCCAGATCGACGACCGGATGGAGCCGGGCGAATCCGTCCGCCCGGAAGCCCTCGCCTCGAAATCCACGGAGCGCCGCGACGAGCGGATGCGCTACGAGCGGGAGCGGCGCGAGCGGATTGATCGCGGGGAGCGCGGAGATGACGATGACGACGAGGACTGGCGCGACCGCGTCCGCCGCGACCGTGGCAGCATGCGAGACCACGACCGGGATGCCGACCGGGACCACGACCGGGACGGTGACGAGGACCATGACGCCGGGGATCGGAGCTCGCGGAAGGGCCGGCTGGTCCTGGACGTCGAGCCCGACGACGCCTCCGTCTACCTCGACGGCCGCTTCGTGGGCACGGGCTCGGAGCTCGCGCTGATGCGGGACGGCCTGCCGGTCTCCCCGGGCGAGCACCGCCTGGCGATCGTCCGTCCCGGCCGCAAGGCCGAGGAGCGGGAGTTCGACGTGGACGCCGGCGAGGAAGTCGAGATCGAAGTGGAACTCGCGGCCGAATCCCGGTAGCACCCCGAAAAAACCGTAAGGGCACGGCTCGCCGTGCCCTTACGCGTCTCCGCGG
>CAXTNS010000139.1:818-3839 GCA_964245465.1 uncultured Thermoanaerobaculia bacterium | reverse complement strand
CGACGATCACGTCGCGCGTCGCGGTCAGGGCCGCAGAGAACGGACGGCGGCGGCCAGAGCACCCCCCTTGCTGTCGAATTCGCGCCGCCCGCCCGCCTCACCTTCCAACATTTCAAGAGACGTGCCATTCTTGGGTTCTCCAGAGCTCCAGAAACGTTTCAGGACGCACGGACATCCTGATACGGGTGGCGTAGGGTGGGCAACCGGTACGGCTCCAGCGAGGCCCTATGAAATACGTCCTTCCGATCCTGGCCTGTCTTCTCCTCGTATCCCGGGGAGCCCGGGCCGCCGACTTCCCGCCCGTCACCGAGGAGGAGCGGGCGGTCACCTCGGTGCCGGGCGAGCCCAACGCCCCGGCGGTGGTGCTGTTCAAGAAAGGTGAATTCCTGATGATGGGCCACGGTCTCGTGACCGGGGGCCTTGCTTCGCACCTGCGGATCCAGGCGCGCGTGAAGATCCTCACGGAAGCGGGCAAGAGCAACGGCGAGATCGTCATCGCGCACAGCGACTTCACGAGGCTGGAGAGCTTCGAGGGCCGCACCGTCCTGCCGGACGGCCGGAGCCTCCCCGTGCCGACGGACGCCAGGTTCATCCGCAAGACCTCGGTCTCCCGGAAAACGTTCGTCACGGCCGTGGCCTTTCCCTCGGTCGAGGTGGGCGCGATCCTCGACTACCAGTACGAGCTCGTCTTCCGGTCGCCGTTCCTGCTGGATCCCTGGTACTTCTCCGAGGACGTGCCGGTCCGCCGCTCCGAGATCGTCTTCAAGGCGGGCTCCGGCTGGAAGATGCGGCCGTGGAGCCGCAGTCCTTTCGGAGTGAAGATCCAGCAGGAGAAGGAGATGACGGCGCGCGGCGAGGTGGTGCGGGCCTGGGCGGAGAACCTGCCCGCCGTTCCCGACGATCCTTATGGACCGCCCTACGCCGACCTCGCGGCCCAGATGATGCTCCTGCCGGCGTCGTACACCGCGGGACCCTACCAGTCCCAAGCTGTGATGGAAACCTGGACCAGCCTGTCCTGGTGGGTCAACAGGACCTACCAGGACGTGGTGAAGCGGGACGCCGGGGTGGCTCAGCAGGCGCGCAAGGTGGCCGCCTCCGGGACCTCGCGCCAGAAGGCCGAAGCTCTCTACCGCTTCGTCCGGGACGAGATCGAAACGGGGCCCGGGACCGGCATTTTCGTGGACCCGGAGGCTGCCTTGCGCAAGATCCTGGCCGAGCGCCGGGCGAGCCCTGCCGAGAAAGCCCTGCTGCTCCACGCGATGCTCAAGGCCGTGCAGATCCCTTCCATCCTGGTGTGGGCCGGGGACCGGAACCGCGGCGCCGTGGACACCAACCTCCCCAATCCGAACTGGTTCGACACGGTGCTCGTACTGCCCAAAGTCGATGACGGACGGTCCTTTTTCTATCTCGATCCCTCGGACCGTGCCCTCGGTTTCGGCCAGCTTCGGGCTGGCTATGAGGGCACGTGGGCGCTGGCCGCCGGGGCTGGCGGGGTCCAGGGAATCGTGCTGCCCGAGGTCCCGTTCAACGATAACCTGCGGCGAGCTGAGATCGCTCTCGCGCTGGACGAAAAGGGACGGCTCTCCGGCACGGGGACCCTGCGCCTGACCGGCCATCACGCCTGGGAGAAGATCGACTGGCAGGAGGACGACGCCAAGACGGTCCAGGCCTGGAGCGACTGGCTCGCCGGGCAGTACCGTGAGTTCCAGATCTCCGGCGTCAAGGTGGTGGAAGAGCCTGACGAGCGCAGGGTTACCGTCACCTGGTCCCTGGCACAGCGGGAGGAGGAGGTGCTGGGGGACGAGACCTCCCTGGTGCCCAGCGCTCCCCTGGGTCCCAGGGCGCAGCCGTTCGTGCAGCCGGCCGCCGACCGCAAGACGATGGTGATGTTCGATTACGCCAGCCGGGAAGAGGTGGAGCTCCGCCTGCGCTGGCCGGAATCCTGGAAAGTCGAGTCTCTCCCCAAGCCCGCCTCCCTGAAGAATGACGCCGGCGCCATGACGGCGAACGTGGTGATGACGCCAGGCGAGAGCTTCCTGACCTATCACCGGCAGCTCGACGTGACCCGCAGGACCCTGAAAGGCTCACAGGAGTACGAGATGGCCCGGTCCCTTCTCGGCGAGGTGGAGAAAAGCGATGCGCAGGCGCTGCTGTTGGTCCGCCGCTAGAAACGTTTTAGGCTGTACGGACATCTTGGTACAGGTGGCGCGGGGGTGTGGATCAACCGGTAACAACTCGAGAGAGGTCCCTATGAAGCGCGTTTTCCCAATCCTCCTGGTCCAGGCCTGTCTGCTTCTCTTCTCCGGCGGCGCGCGGGCCGCCGACTTCCCGCCCATCACGGACGAGGAGCGGGCGGTCACCTCGGTGCCGGGCGAGCCGAACGCTCCGGCCGTGGTGCTGTTCAAGAAGGGCGAGTTCCTGATGGCGGGTTATGGCCTGCAGGCGGGGAGCCTCATCTCCTACCTGCGCGTGCAGGTGCGCCTCAAGGTCCTCACGGAGGAAGGCAAGAGCAATGGCGAGATCTCCATCTGGCACAGCGACTCCCATCGTCTTCATGGCTTCCAGGGCCGCACCATCCTGCCCGATGGCCGCGTCCTCCCCGTGTCGTCCGACGCCCAGTTCGTCCGCAAGACCTCGCGCTGGCGCAAGACGTACACCACGGCCGTGGCCTTTCCCTCGGTGCAGGTGGGAGCAATCCTGGACTACCAATACGAAGTCCGCTTCGACTCGATCTTCTTCCTTGAGCCCTGGTACTTTTCCGAATCCGTGCCGGTACGCTACTCCGAAGTCGTCTTTAAGACTGCGCCGGAGCTCCGGGCCCAGGTCTGGAGCCGCTCCCCCCTGCAGGTGAAGATCCAGAGCGAGACCGAGAAGAACTCCAGCGGCTACAAGCTGCGTGCCTGGGCGGAAAACCTGCCCACGGTGCCTGACGATTCCTACGGCCCGCCCTACGCCGACCTGGCGGCCCAGATCCTGCTGCTCCCCGCCGCCCTGGTCCACCCTCCCAAGTCTCTCCTGGAG
>CAXTNS010000139.1:0-808 GCA_964245465.1 uncultured Thermoanaerobaculia bacterium | reverse complement strand
ATTGGCAAGTATTACGACCAGGTGAGCCGCCGTGATTCCGGCGTGATGAAAAAGGCGAAGGAGGTCGCCGTCTCCGGCGGGCAGCGGGAGAAGGCCACGACTCTCTACCGCTTCGTACGCGACGAGATCGAGACCGGACCTTACCGCGGCGTGATCGTGGACCCCGACGCCTCGCTGGGGAAGATCCTCTCCGCACGCCGGGCCGACCGGGCAGAGAAGGCGCTCCTCCTCAAGGTGATGCTCAAGGCCGCGCAGATCGATTCCCGCCTGGTCTGGGCCGCCGACCGCACCCAGGGCACCATCGACCCCCAGCTCCCGAACCCGAACTGGTTCGACACGATGCTCGTGATGATGGAACTGGATGGTCAACGCGTCTTTCTCGATCCCTCCGACCGTTCCCTGGGCTTCGGCCAGCTTCGCGCCGGCTACGAGGGGACTCCGGCTTTGATCCACGATCCGGCCAAGCCCGAAGGGATCGTATTGCCCGAGATCCCGTTCGACCAGAACGTCCGGCGGGCCGAGATGGACCTCGTCCTGGATGACGAGGGGCGCCTCTCAGGCACGGGCACCCTGCGGCTCACCGGCCACCCCGCCTGGGAGAAGACCGACTGGCAGGAGGACGAGGCGAAGACCGTGCAGGCCTGGAAGGATTGGCTCGCCGAGCGCTACCGCGACTTCCAGATCTCGGACATCAAGGTGGCCGAGTCCCCCGAAGAGCGCAAGGTCCTCCTCACCTGGGTCCTGGCCCAGCGGGAGGAGGAGGTGCTGGGCGACGAGGCCTCGCTGGTGCCGAGCGCCCCCCTTGGAC
>CAXTNS010000138.1:337-12392 GCA_964245465.1 uncultured Thermoanaerobaculia bacterium | reverse complement strand
CTTCCCGCCCAACCCGGCCATCGCCCGCTTCTGCTCGCAGCAGGCCTGCACCACCTTCCTGTCGAGCTACCAGGCCGGGGGGGCCCTCAAGCAGGACGTCTCCTGCGACAACGCCGAGGCGCCGTCCAACGGCACGCCCCAGCAGTTGTGGTGCGTGAACGTGGCCGCCACGAGGCCGTCGTGCGGCAAGTGCGACTTCAGGACGACCACCCCGGCCTTCGCCGCCTGTGCCGGCGAGTCGGTACGCTTCCGCCTCCTGCACCCCGGCGGCACCAACACGGACCAGGTCTTCGAGCTCTACGGCCACAACTGGTCCGAGGCGCCGTACATGACCGAGTACGACCACTGCCAGTCGCCGACGACCCAGACCAACCTGTGGGCCTCCCAGCGGCAGGGCACCACCAACCTCTGCGCCAACCAGCCCTATACGCTCTCCAGGTTGTCGGCCGCCGCGCAGGAGGAGGGGGACTGGCAGGCCAGCCTCAGCACCTGGCAGGGCTCCCGGATGGGGCACGGCCCGGGCAACCACTTCGACGTCCTGATCCCGCGGGCCGGCGGTCCGTTCCAGAGGACCGGGGACTACATGTATCGCAGTTTCCCGGCCATGCACTACGACCTCGGCATCTGGGGGATCTTCCGGGTCGACAACGCGCAGTCCAACCCGCCCCTGTGCGGCCAGAAGCCCAAGCCCGACAGGGCGCTCGAGAACCAGCTCCCGGAGGGCGGAGGAGCGCAGTAATCTCATGAAGGCCATGAAGAACACGGTCACGCTCCTGCTCGGCTCCTGGCTGGTGGCATCGGCCCTGGGCGCCGTAAAAACGACTCCCCCGGCGGCAAGCCGCGCGGTCAGCCGGGGCGTGGCCGTGGATCTCTCCGTTGAGCCTGCCCAGCCGTCCCCTAAAACAGGGCTGCTGGAAGGGCAGGAGGCGGTCTTCCGCTTCCAGATCTCCGACACGGCCACGAAGACCCCTCTCTCGGGGGTCTATCCCGCAGCCTGGATGAGCTTCCTGCCGGACGCGCCCACCACCGAATCCAAGGGCTGCACCGAGACGGTGGAGGAGCTCATCGCCGGCGGCATCCTGGCCCGGCCCGAGGTGGACCTGAACGTCTACCACGTGGTGGCCCTGAATGAGGATTCCACCCTCACCGTCGTCGATCCCCACTTCGGTTTCGGCGGCACCAAGCTCCTGGCCCTGATCCAACTCAGGGCTCCGGGGGAGGACTGGGCCCTCTCCGCGGACCACAACCGCCTCTTCGTCTCCGTGCCGGACGCCAACCAGATCGCCGTGATCGACACGGTGGCCTGGAAGACCGTGGCCGAGATCGAGATGGGACCGCGGCCCTCCCGCGTCGCCCTCCAGCCGGACGGCGCCTATCTCTGGGTGGCCCTGGAGGATGGGGTGGCGGCCCTCGACACGGCGAAGCTCCAGGTGGCGGCGCGGATCCCCACCGGGTCCGGCCGGCACGATCTGGCCGTCTCCGGCGACAACCGCTCCGTGTACGTCTCCAACGCCGGGGACAAGACGCTCTCCGTGATCGACGTGGCCCGGCGCTCTAAGTTGAAGGACGTGCCGCTGGGCACCGTCCCTACCTCTCTCGCCTGGTCGCCCCTGGGCGAAGCGGCCTACGTCACCAGCGAGGAGTCCGGGCTGGTGCTGGCCGTGGACGCGTCCGGGGTCCGGGCCCGGATCCCCGCGGACGCCGGCCTCGGGCAGATCCGCTTCGCGCCCGGCGGCCGGCTCGCCTTCGTGGTCAATCCCCGGACCAACAAGGTCCACGTGCTGGACGCCTCGAGCAACCGCATCGTCCAGACCAGCGTGCTGCAGGACGGTCCGGACCAGGTCACCTTCTCCGGGAACCTGGCCTACGTGCGGCACCGCGGCAGCGAGACCGTGCTGATGATCCCCCTGGAGGAAGTGGGCCAGGAGGGCAGGATCCTGCCGGCGGCGGACTTCCCCGGCGGCCAGCGACCCTTGGGGCTGGGGAAGCTGCCGAGCCCCGCCGACTCCATCGTGCGGGCTCCCGGAGCCCCGGCCGTGCTGGTGGCCAACCCCGGGGACAAGGCCATCTACTTCTACAAGGAGGGGATGGCCGCTCCCATGGGCAGCTTCCAGAACTACAGCCGCGAGCCCCGGGCCGTGATGGTGGTGGACCGCAGCCTGAAGGAACGGCGCCCCGGCTCCTACGAGACCGTGACCCGCCTGCCCGGACCGGGCAAATACCAGGTGGCCTTCTTCCTCGATTCCCCCCGGGCCGTCCACTGCTTCCCGATGACCGTGGCCACCGACCCGGCGATGGAGGAGCGGCGGACCCAGCGCAAGCCCGCCGTGCTCGAATCCCTGGGGGACGCCGACCAGGAGGCGCGGGTCGGGCAGACCGTCCCCCTGCGTTTCCGCATCTCGGATTCCCGGACCCACCAGCCCAAGGAAGGCCTGGAAGACGTGACGGTGATGGTTTATTCGGCCGCCGTCGAGGGGCAGTGGCGGGAGCGGGCCCGGCCCGTGGGAGAAGGGATCTACGAGGTCCAGTTCACGCCCACGGCGGCTGGGAGCTACCATGTGGCGGTGGAGTCCCCCTCGCAGAACCTGCCGTTCCACCTTTCGCCACGGGTGATCCTGCGGGTCTCCCAGGGCGCGGCGCCGGCGAGCCCCTGAGGATGCAGGTCTCTTCGGCCCGGGCCGCCTACGATGCCATCGCCGCCGGCTACGACGGCGCCGTCGCCCCCTCGGCCTGGGTCCGCGAGCGCCTCTGGGAACGGCTGGACGCTCTGTTTTCCCAGGGCTCCCGGGTCCTGGACGTCACGGCAGGGACCGGCCTCGACGTCCTCCACCTCGTGGAACGGGGAGTCCACGTCACCGCCTGCGACGTCTCCTCCGCGATGCTGGCGTGCCTGTCCGTGAAGTCCCCGTCCGTGCCCGTCCTGGTCGCCGACCTCCAGGCTCTCGATGCAGCCGATCTCGCCGGCCCCTACGACGGCCTGATCTCCACCTTCGCGGGGCTCAATGCCGCGGCGGACCTCTCCGGCTTTGCCCGCGCCGCGGCCCGGCTCGTGCGGCCCGGAGGAGCCCTCTTCCTCCACGTTCTCAACCCGTTCCGAAAGGGCAGGACCCGGACGGTGAGGATCGCCGGGGTCGAGGTGCCTCACCGCCTCTGGGGCCCTCGCGAGTTGGCGCGTTTTTTCGCTGCTGATTTTTCGGTCTCACGGATCGCCGGACAAGGTATCCTTTGTCCCGTGGACGATCCTGGACAATCCATGCATCGTTGGGAGCGGGCCGTCTCGACTCTGCCCGTCTTCCGGAGCCTGGGAACCTTCTTCGCATTGGAAATGATCCGCCGTGGCTGACGTCCTGCTGGCCCATTCGTTCTTCCTCCGGAACGACCCCAAGCAGGTCGAGAAGATGCGGCCCTACGCCCCGCTCGCGACCCTTTACGCCGCCTCCCATCTGCGGGTCGCCGGCTGGGAGGTAGCCCTGTTCGACGCCATGCTTGCCGAAGGCGAGGAGGACTTCGCCGCGGCCCTGGACCGCCACCGACCCCGCTTCGTGGCGTTCTACGAGGACAGCTTCAACTTCCTCTCCAAGATGTGCCTGGAGCACGCCCGCGAGGCGGCCTGCCGTATGAGCCGCCGCGCCCGCGAGACCGGGGCCGTCGTGATCGCCGCCGGCTCGGACGTGACGGACCACCCCGGGCCGTATTTCGACAGCGGCGTCCAGTACGGCATCGCGGGCGAGGCGGACCACACCCTGCGCGAGCTGCTCGACGCGCTGAGGGATGGGACGCGGAGGATTGAGGAGATCGCGGGCCTGATCCTCCCGGACGGCCGCCGTACCCCTTCGCGGGAGCCCGAGCGGCACCCCGACGTCTTCCCCTTCCCTGCCTGGGACCTGCTGGACGTGGAGCGCTACCGCGCCGCCTGGAAATCGGCCCACGGCTTCTTCAGCCTCAACCTGGTCACCACCCGCGGCTGTCCGTTTCACTGCAACTGGTGCGCGAAGCCCATCTGGGGCCGGCGCTACGCCATGCGTTCGCCCGCCAACGTGGCCGAGGAGATGGCCCTGGTCAAGCGCATCCTGGCCCCGGACCACCTCTGGTTCGCGGACGACATCTTCGGCCTCCAGCCCAAGTGGGTGGCCGAGCTGGCCCGCGAGGTGGAGGAGAGGGGAGCCGTGATCCCCTTCACCATCCAGTCCCGTGCCGACCTGATGACCCCGGTCGCCGTGGCCGGGCTCGCCCGCGCCGGCTGTTCGGAGGTCTGGCTGGGCGCCGAGAGCGGCAGCCAGAAGATCCTCGACGCCATGGACAAGGGCACCCGCGTGGAGCAGATCGTGGAGGCCACGCGCCGCCTCCAGGCCGCCGGCATCCGCGCCTGCTGGTTCCTGCAGTTCGGCTACCCGGGCGAGACCTGGGAGGACGTCTCCGCCACCGTCTCCCTCGTCCGCGAGGTCCTGCCGGACGACGTGGGCGTCAGCGTCTCCTATCCCCTCCCCGGCACCCGCTTCTTCGACATGGTCCAGGCCGAGCTGGGCGAGAAGACCCACTGGCAGCACAGCAACGACCTCGCCATGATGTTCGAGGGCACCTACCACACCCCCTTCTACCGCAAGCTCCGGCAGGTCGTGCACGCCGATCTCAACCTGCGCCTGAAGATCCGCAAGGGAGAGGCCTGCGTCGATGACGACGAGCTGGGCCGCCTGGAAGCGGACTGGCGCGAGCTGGAACGGCTCGAAAGGACCTGCCGCAGCGACACCCCGACCGCCGTGCACAAACCCTACGCGGCCCTGCCGGAACCCGATCTCTCGCGGACCTGGAACTGACCCGCCATGGCCGACCTCCTGCTCACCCACGGCTACTTCCTCGAAGAAGACGAGAAGGAGCGGGAGATCATGAAGCCCTATCCCACCCTGGGGCTGCTCCATCTCTCGTCCTATCTCCGGGCGAAGGATTTCGACGTCGAGATCTTCGACACCACCTTCGCCCGCCGGGAGGAGCTGCTGGCGCGCTTCGCCGCAGCCCCTGGGGGAACGGTCGGCTTCTACACCAACCTGATGACCCGCCGGCCCGTGCTCGACCTCCTGGCCGCCGCGAACTCCCACGGCTGGACGGTGGTGCTGGGCGGCCCAGAGTCCGCCAACTATCCCGAAGAGTATTTGACCCGCGGCGCCGACGTGATCGTAGTAGGGGAGGGCGAGGAGACCATGGCCGAGCTGCTGCCGGCCATCGCCGCGCGCGGTCCCCACCGGCTCCAGGGGATCGCCGGCACCGTGTTCCGCGACGAGGCGGGCGCCGTGGTCCACAACCCGGAACGGGCGCAGATCGCCGACCTCGACGCCCTGCCCTGGCCCGACCGGGAGCGGATCGATCAGCAGCGCTATGTGGACGTCTGGCGGACCCACCACGGCATGGGGAGCGTCAACCTGATCACCGCCCGCGGCTGCCCCTACAAGTGCCGCTGGTGCTCCCACGCCGTCTTCGGTTTCAGCCACCGGCGGCGCAGCTTCCGGGACGTGGCGGACGAGTTGGAGCACATCCGCGACCGCTGGCGGCCGGATCAGGTGTGGTACGCGGACGACGTCTTCACCATCAGCCACCGCTGGCTCTTCGACTACGCCGCCGAGCTGGACCGCCGGGGCCTGCGCCTGCCTTTCGAAACCATTTCCCGGGCCGACCGCATGATGCGCGAGGAGGTGCTGGAGACCCTGGCCCGCATGGGCTGCTACCGCGTCTGGATCGGCTCCGAGAGCGGCAGCCAGCGCATCCTCGACGCCATGGAGCGCGGCGTCACGGCCGAGCAGGTCCAGTGGGCCACCAAGGCCGCCCAGCGCCACGGCATCCAGGTGGGCATGTTCCTCATGTGGGGCTACGAGGGCGAGACCCTGGAGGACATGGAAGAGACGGTCGAGCACGTCAAGAAAGCCAACCCGGACGTCTTCTTCACCACGGTCGCCTACCCCATCAAGAACACCGGTTTCTGGGACGATTCGATCCATCGCGTGGTGGCGCCGAAGGCGTGGGACGAGGCCACGGACCGGGACTACCTCCTGCGCGGCCGCCACTCCCGCGCCTACTACAGGCAGGCGGACCGCTGGCTGCGAGGCGAGGTCGCGGCGTTCCGGTTGGAAAACGAGGACCCGGCCGGGGCGGCCGCGAAACGGGCCGAGGCGTTGGCCGCCCGAGAGGCAATGACTGCGATGGGGATGGCAGGGGAGGTGGAGGCGTGAAACGCCGTGGCGGTCCCGCAGGGACCACCGTCGGTAGCCAGGGATTTCAATCCCTGGCTTTTGACGGCCTCGCCCCCACCTACGATCGCGAATTCACCGCCACCCCCCTCGGCACCCACCTCCGCCAGGCCGTGCACCGCCGCCTCGACGCCCGTTTCGCGTCCGGCCGTCGCGTCCTGGAGCTTGCCTGCGGCACGGGCGAGGACGCCGTCCACCTGGGACGGCGAGGCGTGCAGGTCCTGGCCACCGACGCCTCTCCAAGGATGGTGGAGCAGGCGCGAGCCAAGATCGCGGCCTCTGGGCTGGAAGGGACGGTCGAGGCCCGGCGGCTGGCCATTGAGGACCTGGGCACCCTCGCCGGCCCTTTCGAGGGTGCCTTCTCCAACTTCGGCGGCTTCAACTGCGTGGCGGACCTCGGGCTCGCGGCCACCTTCCTGGCAAGCCTCCTGAAACCCGGCGCGCCCCTCCTGCTCTGCGTCATGGGACCGCTGGTGCCCTGGGAGTGGGCCGGGTTCCTGCTCCGGGGGAAACCTCGCGAAGCCTTCCGCCGGCTGCGGCGGGGCGGCGTCGCCTGGCGGGGGATCACCGTCCGCTATCCCTCCATCGGCACCCTGAGTAGTATTTTCGCCGACGGTTTCCGGCCCCTCCACGTGAGCGCCGTGGGGGCTCTCCTGCCGCCCACCGAATGGGAGCCCTGGACGGAGCGGCATCCCCGGCTCCTCGCCGCTCTGGCCCGCTGGGAACGGCGCTTGGAGACCGTGCCGCCCCTGCCTTGGCTCGCCGACCACTACCTCCTGGAGTTGGAGCGGCGATGACCGTTCTGGCACCCCGGCCCGAGCCGAGTATGACGGTAGATCTCGAGAGAGCGACCGCCCTGCCGAGGCTCGATCCGGTCACGCGGCTGCCCATCCTCATCCTCTATCCCCACAGCCGCTGCAACTGCCGCTGCCTGATGTGCGACATCTGGCGCGACCGCAATCGTCAGGAGATCTCGGCCGGGGACGTGGCCGGCTGGCTTGCCGAGTGGCGTTCCCTGGGCGTCCGGCGCGTGGTGCTCTCGGGGGGTGAGGCGCTGCTGCATTCGCACCTCTGGGACCTCTGCGCGCTGCTCCGCGAGGCGGGGATCGGGATCACGGTCCTGACGACGGGCCTGCTCCTCGCCCGCGACGCCGACCGTCTGGCGCTCCATTGCGACGACGTCGTCGTCTCCCTGGACGGCCCTCGCGAGGTCCACGACCGCATCCGCAACGTGCCCCGGGCGTTCGACCGTCTGGCCGAGGGAATTGAAGCTCTGCGCAAGGCGGGTCCTGGCGTTGCGGTCTCGGGCCGCTGCACCGTCCAGAGGGCGAACTTCCGCGAGTTGCGGGCCACGGTGGCCGCCGCCAGAGACCTGGATCTGGATCGGCTGAGTTTCCTCGCCGCGGACGTGACGAGCGAGGCCTTCAACCGTCCTGGCGGCTGGGAGTCCGAGCGCATTTCCGAGGTGGCTCTGTGCCGCGAGGACCTGCCGATCCTGGCGGCTGAGCTGGACGCCCTTGCCCGGGAATGCACCGACGATTTCCTCGCCGAGAACCCGGCCAAGCTCCGCCGGCGCCTGCTCCAGCATTTTTCCGCCCTGCTGGGAGAGGGCGACTTCGCGCCCGTGGACTGCAACGCTCCCTGGGTCTCCGCCGTGGTGGAAGCGGACGGCACCGTGCGCCCCTGCTTCTTCCAGCCACCCCTGGGCAACCTCCGGCAGGCAGGGAGCCTGGATGCCCTTCTCAACTCGCCACAGGCGATCGCCTGGCGCCGGGGGCTCGACACCCGCCGGGATGAGATCTGCCGCCGTTGCGTCTGCTCGCTGTCGTTGCGGGAGGGGACTACGCCATGAAGAAGGTGATCCTCTACAACCCGCGGGCGGTCTTCTACACCCTGCCTCTGGCCCTCGTCGCCGTGGGCTCCCATCTCGATCCGGAACGCTACGAGGTGGTGATCGTGGACGGCCGCCTCGAAGCCGCCCCCATCGCCGCCGTCCGCGCCCACCTGGACGACGCCCTCTGCCTGGGCGTGACCGTGCTGACCGGCGCACCCATCGCGGATGCTATCGCCGTCTCCCGCGCCGCCAAGGCCCACCGTCCCGACCTCCCCGTGGTCTGGGGTGGCTGGCACCCTTCCATGTTCGGCCGCGAGTGCCTGGAAGAGCCCAGCGTGGACGTGACCGTGCAGGCGCAGGGAGAGGTCACCTTCCACGAGATCTGCGACCGTCTGGCGGCCGGAGAATCCCTCGCGGGCTGTTCCGGCTGCACTTGGCGCACGCCGGACGGCGAGGTCGTGCAGAACCCGCCGCGTCCCCTCCAGGACCTCAACCGCCTGCGCCCCCACGACTACCGTCTCCTGCCCGTGGAGCGCTATTACGACCTCAAGGGCAAGCGCCAGCTCGACTACATCTCTTCCCAGGGCTGCGCCTTCCGCTGTGCCTTCTGCGCGGACCCCTTCGTCTACAACCGCAAGTGGGTGGGCCTGGAGCCAATGAGGATGGGCGAGGAGATAGAGGCCCTTTGGCGCCGCTACCGATTCGACGACCTCTCCTTCCAGGACGAGACCTACTTCACCTATGCCTCGCGCGTCGAAGCCGTGGCCGACGAATTCCTCTGCCGCGGCCTCCCCATCACCTGGGCCGCCACCCTGAGAGCCGACCAGGGCGCGCGCCTCCCCGAAGACGTGATGGCCAAGTGCAAGCGCTCCGGCCTGCGGAGGGTGATCATCGGCGTCGAATCCGGCTCTCAGGAGATGATGGACAGGATCAAGAAGGACATCAAGCTGGAACAGGTCTTCGAGAGCGCCGAGAAGTGCCTGCGCCACGGCGTCAACGTGATCTTCCCCTTCATCGTCGGCTTCCCCGGCGAGAGCGACGAGAGCGTCCAGGCCTCCCTCGACGTGGCCAAGCGCCTGCGCGCCCTCTCGCCCGGCTTCGAGACGCCCATCTTCTACTTCAAGCCCTACCCCGGCTCCGCCCTTACGGACGACGCCGTCCGCGACGGCTACGTCCTGCCCCGCACCCTGGACGAATGGGCCCGCTTCGACTTCATCGGCTCCGCCGGCCCCTGGGTGAGCCCCGAGCGCCACCGCCTCATCGAGCGCTTCAAGTTCTACCAGCGGATCGCCTGGAACCGAGCGACTGAGGGGAGCTCCTGGAAGCGCCCCGTCCAGACCCTCGCCCGCTGGCGCCTGAAAAAAGACGCCTACGGCCTGCCCGTCGAGAAACTGCTCGGCGACTGGCTTTGGCCGCAGGCGGAGATGTCGTGATGTTCGCGCGTTCGAGAACCGCTACGGAGCCGTGGTGACGCTGACCGAGTAGGAGCCGTTCGTCCCCTTCACCCGGAAGTAGTACCACCCGGCGGAGAGCGATTCGGTGATCTGGAAGTTGTCACCCGTCCCGCTGTCGTCGTCCGAACTCACCAGTGTACCGTCCGCCTCGTAGAGAGTGGCCTCCACGTCCGTGCTGCCCGTGCTTGCGATCACCACGTTCGTGGGCGAGGCCAGATGAAACTTGAACCGGTCGATGTCCGTGGTGCTGGACGAGCTGATCTGGCCGGAGACGCTGTCTCCATCCAATGTCAGGGGGGTGGCACAGAGAAGGCTGTCGCCATGGTCGTCGACATCTCCGAGGTGACAGACGTCGGTGAAGGCGGCCTGGATCTCGAAGTCGTCCTCGCCGACTCCCGGCGTTACCTGAATGCAATGGTCGCCGGCCGGCACGATCACTTGCAGCCCCGGCAGGCTGGTCCCTACCTGGGCGCTGTCGAGCACCGACGGCCCGGAGCCGCCGTCGGTATAAAGGGCGCTCTGCAACCCGGGGCCGTCCCCTTCGATGGTCAGCACCCCGGGCAGGATGGTCGTGAACCTGATGACCTCGCCCTCCCATTCATCGACCTTTCTCTGCTGGGTGGCGCTGTTGCCATTGTCAAGAACGGTAAAGCCTGAAGAGCTCCCGAGCGCGGTCGGGCAATCGGTCGTCTGCGCCCGCAATTCTCCGGAAACGATCAGGATGGAAAGCAGCGCTGCTGCGCCTGTGACGAAAGTGTTACAAACGGCATGATCATGATTCGACACGGATCCTCTCCTTTGAGGCCAACGGCCCCCGAAAACGTTGATCGGTTTGCGTTTTTGGGATTCGTCCGCCGATCGGCCTTCGAGGCGTCCCAACCTCGCCTCAGGCGGGTACTAACGGGCAGGTTGGGGAAATTGGCCGAAAGGGAGGAAGGAGGGAAGCATAGGCTTGCGGCCCGATTTGTGATCCAATGGAGACATTGAGCTTTACGAGACTCTCTAAGCCCAGTGGGTTTGACGGAGCCGGCGCGGAGAAGCCCGGAGTCTTCACTCTTCACGTCCGCGAGTTGGGGACCGGAAAGCCGCTGGATTCACGGCAGTTCGAAACCCTTTGGACGGCCCTGCGCGCGGCCTTGCGCGGCGAGCTCAAGAGGCGCGGGCTGTGGGACAGCCCGCCGGCCTACCTCGGCGTCTATGGCTCAGGAAATTGGGAAACCGCCGATGTGGGGAAGGCTCACGAGAGCGCTCTTGAAGAGCTCCTCGTGGAGTGTTACTCGTATATCTTCATCACCCGGCTGAGAAGCCTGCAGGCTCAACTGGTCGTGAAATCGAATATTGAGGGCTTGGTCTTCCTCAACATCCGCCACTTCCTGCATGAGCGCCAGAAGCAGCACGATCCGATCGGCTCCCAGGTCTTCGAGGTCCTGCAATCTGCGGTACGGACCGCGATCGAGGAGGGTGAGCTGCGCGTGCTCTCGGGCGATGACAAGGTGCGCAACGACACCGTCCTCGGTTTCCTGGAAGGAATGGAATTACCGGAACAGGGCCGGGGGGAGATCCCTTCCCTCGTGGCGCGATGGAACGACGAGCTCCTGCCGGACCTGGTGACGTTAAGGGGACGGCGGGAGGAAGAGATCGTCCAGAGGCTCCGCGAGCGGTTGAGCGATCTGGAGCGGGAAGGGATCTACACCTTCCGCTTCAAGGACCTCGTCGACCCCTTGAAAGCCGACGTGCGAGCCCGCGGGGCCGCCATCCTCGACCTCGCGTTTGGCGAGTCCGCGCCGGAAAGGGAAGGAGAGGGAACGGTCGTGCGCCTCACCGGACCGGACATGGGAATCGAGGAACGCGAGCTCTTCCACAAGCTGGTCGACTGCGTTTTGAGCTCCCTCGAGCGTCTCAAGGCCGACGAGAAGACCCGGAGATATCTTGCCGTCCTCTGGCAGTTCGTGAGGGTTCAGGCTTCCGAGGGCGTCGAAACGGAGACCGTGTCGCGGCTCGACCGCGCGCTGGGGGTCGAGATGGAAGCCACGGACGAAGAGCGGCCCTCCCTGCGCAAGCTCGCCGAGCAGTTGCGCATTCCCCGTGAAAGACTTCCCGTGCTGTATGGGACCCTGGGTGACCTGCTGGAGCGGTGCCGCGCCGCCAATTCGGGGAAAACCGCCGTTACCTCCTTAAAGGGGAAGTCTGCCCTATGAAGGAAGGATCTGACCCCATGACCCCAGAGTCCCCTCGGCAACGGTTGGAAAGACTGGCCGCGCAGGCCCAGGAACGGGCCCAAGAACTGGCGGCTGAGCTCGAACGCCGCCACGGACAGCCCGCCGGGCCGGGAGACCTCTTTGTCCTGCCGGTTACGGCCGAGCTTCCCGTCGAATGGGCGATCCTGGAGCGTGGAGCCGATGGCAAGCTGCTCGCCGTACCCGCGGATTCGGGCCTTCCCGCCGGCACGGCCGATTTCGAGATCCCTCCGGACGCTCCCGGTGGGCCGCTCAGCCTGCGCTGCCGGTTCGGGGTGTGGCTGGATGGAACGA
>CAXTNS010000138.1:0-327 GCA_964245465.1 uncultured Thermoanaerobaculia bacterium | reverse complement strand
GCACGGGTGTCCTGGCCCCGGCGACCGTGGCTGAGGCTCTCCACTGTTTCCGGCAGGTGGAGTCCGGGAACCCGGGCAGGTCGCCTCTTCGAGAGGAAGTGGACGCCGATCCCGAGTACGTGGACTGGATCCGGGCAGTGCCGCAACGTGCCCGCGACCTGGCCGTGGCAGCGCCACCCTCGAACCTCCGGCGGTTTCCTGTCAGGTCCGGAGGCATAGCCCGCCTGCTGGCGGCGGTGCTCGCTCTCGTGACGGTCGGCCTTTCGATCTGGGTCAACCTGTTGCTCCAGAGGGTGGAACGGCTCTCGGCGCCCATCTTCGATGCTC
>CAXTNS010000137.1:8433-12435 GCA_964245465.1 uncultured Thermoanaerobaculia bacterium | reverse complement strand
CCCTGCTTCGCGCCGGGGGCCACGACGGCATCGCCGAGGTCTACACCCTTGCGCGGGAGCTCGGCATTGAGACGTCGGGCATCCACCCTTCCGTGGCCATGAGTTTCGCCGACACACACCGCGTCTCGCCCTTCTGCGATCATGTCTTCTTCGTCGAGGACGCGACCTGGGGGGGCTTTCTGCCGGGGAGCATGACCCCGTCACCCACCTTGCAGCTCCACCTCGAGGTCAGTCACGAGGTGGTGGTCATCGGGGGCGGCAAGCACGCCGCGGACGAGTTGCGGGCCTTCGTCTCGAAGGGCAAGCAGGTCCGTTACTTCCCCGCCGAGATGAACCACTCCAGCACGCGGGAGTGGTGCCGGCGCGACGGCCACGAGATCCTGGACCTGCGAGGGGCGGCCCACGCCGCTTGGGAGGAGTTACAGGATCGCTAGCCGTGCCAGCCGCGCCAAGACATGGATGATCCGCTCACCGCCAGACCACCCCGTACCCTGGTGGGCTGCGCGGGTTGGAGCCTGCCTCGTGCCGAGCAGGCGGAGTTTCCGGAGGTGGGAAGCCATCTGGAGCGCTATGCGTCCCGGTTCGAGGCGGTGGAGATCAACAGCTCGTTTCACCGTCCCCACCGGCCGGCGACGTACACCCGCTGGAGTGCCAGCGTCCCGGCGTCTTTCCGCTTCTCGGTGAAAGTTCCCAAGACGATCACCCATGGCCTCCGGCTTCAGCACGCCGACGAGCTTCTCCAATCCTTCCTCGCGGAAGTGGCCGGCCTCGGAGAGAAGCTTGGATGCCTGCTCACCCAGCTTCCTCCGAGCCTGGCCTTCGAGCCTGCCGTGGCCGCCGGTTTCTTCGCGGATCTCCGATCGCGCTCGCCGGCTCCTCTGGCCTGTGAGCCGCGTCACGCGAGCTGGTTCGATCCCCCGGCGGACGGCCTCCTCCGGGATCTCGGGGTGGCGCGGGTCGCCGCGGATCCAGAGCGCGTGCCCGGGGCCATGGAGCCGGGGGGCTGGCGCGGCATGAGCTATTACCGGCTTCATGGATCTCCCAGGGTGTACTACTCGTCTTATTCAGAGGAGTCCATCGACGCCCTCGCCTCCCGGGTCCGGACGGACGCGGCGGCGGGGCGAAACGTCTGGTGCATCTTCGACAACACCACGCTCGGCGCCGCGACCCGGAATGCGTTGGACCTTCGAGGTATCATGGCAAACCAATGAAACGATCCGCCATGCTTCTCCTGGTCCTCTTGGTTGGGGTGTGCGCTTCGGCCCCCACAGCCCCCACCAGCAAAGCCTCCGTACGGGAGGCCATGAACGGCTTCATGGAAGCTCTGAACGCGCTCGACGCGGATCGCATGGCCTCTTTCTTCGCGGATGACATCACGGCCTTCGTCCCGCTGGCCCAGGCGGACCGGGTCAACGGCAAGCCGGCCGTGGTCGAAATCTTTCGGAAGTACGTGGAGACCACGCGCAAGACCACCGCGCGCACTCAGATCGTTCCGGAGGATCTTGAGGTAGACGTAGACGGGGAGACGGCCCTCGTGACGTTCAACGTCCGGAGCGCCGGGTCCGTGCTGCGCCGGACGTTCGTCTTCCGACATCGCGGCGATCGGTGGCTCATCGTTCATTTTCACGCGTCCAACTTCAATCTGCCGGCTCCGTCGGCCTCGGCGATACCCAGCGGCGCGGTGAACCTCGAGCAGACGCTGGAGCGGATCCGGGCGCAGCACGATCTGCCCGGGCTGGCGGCGGCCATCGTGCACGGAGGCAAAGAGGTCTCCACAGCGGTGGTCGGTTTGCGCCGCCTGGGCGCTCCGGACAAGCTCGAACGGGGCGACCGCTTCCATATCGCGTCCTGTACGAAGTCGATGACGGCAACCCTCGCCGCGATCCTCGTGCGAGAGGGACGCCTCCAGTGGTCCTCCCGGCTCGTCGACGTCGTGCCGGAGCTCCGCGACACCCTTCGTGCCGAGTACCGGTCCGCGACGCTGGAGCAACTGCTCGCGCACGCGGCCCGGATGCCGGCCTATACCCAGTTCGGACCGAGCCGGCTCGAGGAGCTGAAGGCGCTTCCAGGCTCTCCAACGGAGCAGCGCCTGGCTTTTCTCAAGAGCGTGCTCAGCTCCGAGCCGCCCAACCTGGCATCCGGCGACGCGGCGTATTCGAACGTGGGCTACACCGCGGCGGCGGCCATGATGGAGCGCGCGACCGGAGAGCCGTGGGAGCGGCTCCTCATGGAGCGGCTCGTCAAGCCTCTCGGCATGGCGAGCGTCGGCTTCGGCTGGCCCGCGACGGCCAGGACACCAGATCAGCCGCGTGGACACTTTAGGACCGACGGACAGGTCGTCGCACAGCCGCTCGACGATTCCTACGTGCTTCCCGTCGTCTTCTGGCCTGCCGGTGCGGTGAACAGCTCGATCGGCGATCTCGCCCTGTATGCCGCCGATCATCTCAACGGGCTGCGCGGCCAGCGAGCCCTGCTGCCCCGCGCCGATTACGAACGCCTGCACCGTACTCTCAGCGGTGAGATGGCAGGGTTCACCCTGGGATGGGGAGTTCGCAAGGACCCGAAATGGGGCGTGGTCCACTACGGTGCGGGAAGCGGTGGCACTTTTTTCGTTCGCATCTTCATCGTGCCCGATCTGGATACCGCGATCGTGGCCGCCTCGAACAGCGGCGAGGCTGCCGCGGCGACGAGAGAGGTGATCGACAGCTTGTTGGAGGCCACCAGTAGCGCACGGTGACCCTGTTCCAGCCAGGGCGGCCTGTCTGGCCGCCCCGGTTCTCGACACGCGAGCTTACTCACTAAGGGCAAAGCGTCCTTTCACAGTATGGGGGCCACGTCGGATACGTGCAGTGCTCTTTGCCAGTGCTCGGATCCATGTGGCAGGTGGGGCCCTCGCACGGGTCAGGGCATGACCCATAATAGTACTTCGCCGTAAAACGGTCTGGCGACGAACCCGGCGAGAAGTTCGAGGTGCCGGGCAGCAGAGTGTCAGGGGTCAGGTCGCCGTTGGTGTCAACGGCCACGGAGCCGATCCTTTTCGCCCGCGCTCCCTCGGAGAACCTCCACGGCAGGGGGCTGGCCGGGAAGGTGAAATCGGCCGCGAGCTCCAGCTTCCGGGCGGCCTTGTTCCTCGCGGGCTTCACGGGAATGAAGGTCACGCGCGTATTGACCGCGAGAGGCGCGACGAAGTTTCCGCCGCCCTCCTGGGTGTGGTAGATGTTCATCGTCGTCACCCGCTGCTTGCCACCCAGGGAGACGTAGACGTGGAAGGCGCCGCAGGCGGTCTTGATGGGTGCGGTGCTCACCAGCGACAGGGCCCGGAACTGGATGCGCGTCACGGCGGTGCCGTTGGCGTCGAAGACGGCGTCGTCCAGCCGCTCGATGACGGTGTCGGCGTCCCAGAGTTGCCCCGGAGCCCCTGTTGCGAGAGGCAGGCCCTTGAAGGCCACCCGACCGGTGAAAGGCTTGGAACCCTTGCAGAAGAAGCCGGCGGGGATGGGATTTTGGGCAAAGTCGTAGTAGGTCCTGCCATCGCCCAAGGTTGTGAAGATGTCGATGCCGCGCTGGATGGTGGAATCGGCGGCCAGAGGAGAGAGACCGAACAGGAGCGAACAGACGAGCGCTGCCAGGATGCTTCTGTTTCTCACGCGATCCTCCTTGTCCCCAAGGGACGGCAGGTCCCGCGAGCACCACATCGTGCCCGGACCTTCCATACTTAAGAAGGTGCGGGAAATACTCTTGAGTGAGCCCGCCGAACCCGCCCAGCAGATGGACGAGCGGGACGACGCGGACTCCCTGGGGCAACGGACCCGCGAAGAGCGTCTGCCCGGAGAGCTGCTCGAAGGCCGCCTTGGCGATGCGCCGAGACCCGCTGGCGGTGATGGGTGCGCGGCTGGGGCCGTTGGCCGGTGCGCACCGGGTCTCGCTGTGGGAGCCCATCCCGGTCGCCGTCGACGAGGACGGTCAGCCGGTCGCCTTCCGGCTCCCGGAGCGGAACGTGAT
>CAXTNS010000137.1:6375-8423 GCA_964245465.1 uncultured Thermoanaerobaculia bacterium | reverse complement strand
GCTCGAAGGCCGCCTTGGCGAGGAAGAGCGCGACGGCCGCCAAGGCCAGGACGCGTGTCCGTGGATCGGACGAATTCGCGACGCGGACCGCGGCCAGAACGAAAAGCGCCGAGGCCGCTCCGGAGCTGCCCCGGTACACCAGGAGACTGGGTGAGAGCGCGTGGACGGCGAGCGCGGTGAGCCCGCCGCCCAGGGCCAGGGCCACGGCCGCGAACCGCCGGTCCCCCCGGACCTCCAGCCAGACCCCGAGACCGAGCAGCATGCCAAGGTCGAAGGCCGCCATCCGCGCCGTCCAGTAAACGATCTGTCCGGTCAGCAGCCGCCAGGCTTCGCCCTCCCCGACCCGGATCCGGTCGTACTCCAGGACGGCCGCCGGCACGAGCGCCACCGCGATGCAGAGCAGCGCGAGCGCCAGAGTCATCCAGGGAAAACGGCGCCAGGAAAAACCTTTCAATTCAGGCTCCGGCGGCCCGGCGCCTGGCCAGCAGAGAAACCCCGCGCAACGCGGCCACGAGCAGCTCAGGAACCCCCAGGGCCCCGCCGCCCTTACCGGCGGTGATGCGCTCGCCCTGTGCGTTGTAAAGGGCGATCGCCGGGGTGCCCGGTCCCTGGATCGTACCGGCCTTGGCCTGTTCCTCGAACCGGTCCAACGCGGTGCTCAGGCTGGCGATCAGGCCAGGGGTCGCCTTTTCGAACCCCTCCGACGCGAACGTCCGGCGCTTCCGTTGCACGTTGAGCGGGCTCGACCATCCCTTGACCCTGCTCTCGCCGGCCGCGCGGAAGAGCAATGCCCGCGAGTGGACGTCGTAGACCACGGCGTCCATGACCGTGAGAGTGTCGTTCTTCTCTCCTTCGATCAGGAAGGGTCCAACCACGGTTAGATACGTCCACGAGGCGCGGGTCGAATCGGTGAATTGTGATTGGTCGTAGGACAGCAGGACCATGAGGTCGAGACCCAGCAAGCCGCGGATCTGCTCGAGGTTGGCGAAGCTCCCTCCAGGCTGCAGGTAGGCCGTGGGCACGACCTCCAGGTGGCCGATGGCCTCGTGCTCCTTGAAGGCGGCGGCGACGCGGGAGAGAAGCACGTGCTTCTGCTCTTCCGTGATCGGGTCCGGCTGGTTGCTCCGGTTCGGAGCGAAGGCGAGCCCCACGCGGACCGGCAGCTTGAGGACCACCGCGCTCGCCGGCTCGGCGGCGGTGACACCTTGGGGATAAAGGAAGTCCAGCGCGCTGTTGACACGGCGGGATGGCGGCAGGGAGCCCGTGCAGCCCTCCAGCAAAACGGGCAGCAGGATGAAGAGCCGGGCCATGCGATGTCTCATACGGTCCTCCAGGGAAGTGGCCTCACGGCATATAGCGAGGCCCGTGCCACCATGGAGTGGAAAGCGCATCCGTTTGCAGCCGTTGAACTTGGGGCGACAGCCCTCGGCGGTGGCGAAGCCCTCGGAGTACATTGGCTGTACACCGGGAGCGCACGGGATGTCAGAGCGTTCTTTCCAAGAGGCGGAGCTCGCGGTGGTCAGCCGGTAGTGTCGGCGTCGTCGTAGATGGGCGTGCCTGACCTACTCTTCCCCCAACTTTCCGAGAGAGTCCTACGACTCCAACATTCTCGAGTGGGGATGCCGGTTCGCCTGGAACAGCATCGATGAGCTCGATGCCCGTTGCGGCACAAGTCCGATCGCCCGCACCCAGTGGGGACCGATCGTCGACAACTGGACACGGCTCTTTATCCCCTTCTTCTATGGTCAAGGTGTGAGCCTGAGGGCTGGAACCTTGCTCCACGAAGCACGGCACGCGGACGGCAAGGGCCACAACAGCGGCAACAACGACTCAAGCTGGGGCTACAACTTCGATACCCCGGATTCAATGTCTGAAAGCAGACCCTTCAGTGAGCAAGACTGGTCCTCCTGGCCACGGCATGCGCTTCGGCGTCTGCCGTGGCTCCCGCCGCCAGCGAAGCCTCCGCTGCCGGACTTTGTAAGCGCCCCGCCCGTTCCACGGCGGGGCGCGCCGCTCGGCCCTGGGCGAGACGTCCGAGGCGCTCCACC
>CAXTNS010000137.1:1153-6365 GCA_964245465.1 uncultured Thermoanaerobaculia bacterium | reverse complement strand
CAACTCGCCGCTCCCTCCGGCGATCCCGGAGTCGTGCGATTCGGCGACGGGCCCCCCGCCGCCCCACCCCCCGCCCCGCCCCCGGGGCGCCCCGCGCCGCTGTCTAGGGATCGCAGCCCGAGCCGCAGGAGCCGCAGGTCCTCCGGAGAGACCCGTTCACGCAGAAGGTCGTGCACCTGTAGGTCAGATACTGCCCAAAGTAGAAGCAATCGTTGCAGGTCACGATCGGTTCCGTGGGGCAGGGGAACGTCACGGCGGAGGTCTGCTGCGGAGTACTGAAAAGCAGGTCGATGGATACCGGCGCGGGAGCCGCCGGCACCGTCAGGCTCTCCTTCACGGGGACGGAGGCCGTGAAGGGGACCGCGGGAGGCTCGGCCGACCCCGCGGCCGTCGCGGCGCAGAGCAGCGTACCCAGAATCGCCAGACTCAGCCTTCGCATCGTGGTTTCTCCTTTCGAGTCAGTACCGAGCACCCCATAGCGCCCGGATTCCATACTGAATAAGGTGCTTGAAAGATCCTCAGGCGAGCCTGGAGCTCCTGGGGTATCCAGATCTCGATCCTTGCAAGATATTGGTCTATGACGAACGGCGCCATCAACAACATCTCCCTCCCTGGCGGCTACACGCTCCGCTTCACGGGCATGCGAGTGCAGAAGCACGATGGCTCGCGGCACCACGGCGTGGGCATCCTGCCGATCGTGCCGGTGACCCGGACGTACGCCGGCGTGGCCGCGGGACGGGACGAGCTCTTGGAGAGGGCGATCGAAGTGGTCAGCGAGCCCTGAGGAGCTCGGTTGCCGGCGCCCGGGAGAGCGTCAGCACCGTCACTTCGGGGAGGGCGCCGATCCGAAAGGGCAGCCCCCAGTAGTTGGTACCGGGGTTGATGTAGAGCAGGGACCCTCCGTGGCGGTGGGTCCCCATGGCGTGTTCCAGGAAGGGGGACGCGAGGCTCCAGCCCAGCCTGGGAATCGACAGTTGGCCGTGATGGGTGTGGCCGCTGAGCGTCAAATGGACACCGCGCTGGGCGAGCCCGGGCCAGAGCGCGGGGTTGTGGGCCAGCACGATGGTGAACGCCCCGTCCGGCACCCGCGCGAGGGTCCTGGCCAAGTCGGGCGCGGCTCCGCTGCCGCGCCCTGCCGGGTCCCCGGTGCCGGCCAGCCAGAAGCGGCCTTCCCCGCGCACGATCTCGACGGCGTCGTTCACCAGGACGGTGATGCCCATGGCCTCCAGCCCGGCGCGGACCGCGGACCAGCCCGCGTAGACGTCGTGATTGCCGGGGATGGCGAAGACTCCGTACGGCGCCGAGAGCCCGGCAAAGGCCTCGGCGAAGTACGAGACGTCGCGCGCGTAGTCGTCCACCTGGTCGCCGGTGATGGCGATGAGGTCGGGACGCGCGTCCCGGACCGCCCGGGCCACGGCCGCGAGATAGCGCCGCGAGCTGTGCGGCCCCACGTGGAGGTCGGAGATCTGCACGATCCGCATCCCCTCCAGCGCGGGAGGGAGGTCTGGGAAGCGGGCGTCCAGCTCTTCGATCCGAAGCCACCGCGAGCCGGCATAGCCCGCGACGGCCAGGACGGCGAAGGCCGACGCCGCGACCAGCAGCCCCCACCGTCCCGCAGACACCGGGTGGCCGAAGAGTGCACCGATCAGAAACCCGAGCAGGCCCCCGGCCGCGATCAAGGGCAGGCCCAGTTGGACGTACCAGAACGGACGGATGACCCACAGCCGGACGGCCGCCGAGGGGTAGCCCGTGCGGATCCGGCCGTAAAAGAGGATCGGAGCGGCCGAGACGAGCGCCGCCACCAGGACTGGCAGCCCGTAGCCCGGCAGCACCGGGGCGAGGAGCGCCCCGATGATCAGCCACCACAGGCTCATCCAGGCCGCTACGAGGGTGATGAACCGCCGCCGCGGAGATCGAGAACGCCGGCCCCCCCGGGAAACCGCCAACCTACGCGCTCTTGCGGAGCACGACGGCGGTGAGAGCCGTCAACGCGGCGGCCGACCTACGCGCCTCCTGGCTCTGTCGCACCCGCACCGTCCGCGTGGGCTCGGTCAGGTTCATCCCCCGGACCTTTCCATCGTGCAGCGAGATGACCTCCACGTCGGCCCACGCCGCCTTGAGGGGCGCCTTGGGAATGGCGAGCTCGACGTGATCAAACCCATCGGCCGCCAGGAGGGCAACCAATTTTCCCTCCAGTTTCCTGCTCTTGAGCTTCATGGCTGCATACCCCCAAGTTGCGGATTTCCAGGGTTTGAGGGTAAGCAATAACCGCGCCTCAGGCGATAGGATGCAGGCCATGACCTCCGGCGCCGACCGTGCCTGAAGAGAGAAAAGGGGGAGACCAGGATGAGAGAGTGAGCGGTCTGTCCGCATTGCGGACTCAAGCACGGCCAGCGTGCGGACGAGGAGCTGAGCGGCGGCGGCCACCCGCTGTCACCCCTCTATCGAACAAGCCAGGACGTCCTCACGGCAGTTCGCGAAGCCTCGGGCGGCTAGTTACTCGTGCGCCGGCACCAGCACGAGGAGCGAAACGCGAAAGGTGCCGGAGAGGCTCACTGATTACCAAAGGTCTCGCTGGCCGGGTCCACTCCCGCACACACGAGCCGCGGAATCTCCGCAGATCCCAAGCCAACCATGCCCATCTGTGCCGTACCCATGTCGAACGCGGCCTTGACGCTCAATCCATATCCCAAAGCATTGTAGAAGGACCAGGAGAACCGAATGGCTGCCGCGTCCGCAATCGACTGCGACATTCCTACTACGCAGCCTACCTGCTGGGCAATCGCCCGGGCAGCGGATTCGGAGTGGCAAGCGTTCAACACGACGCAACGTATACGCCCCCGGCCGGCCCCAAAGACTCTGGCAAGAGCCTGGACCTGCGGATCCTCGCCCGAGGCCATGGCGGGTGGCTTGACACCGCCAAGATCCCGTACCGTGGGATCTTTTTCGAGCAAGAGCCGGCCCTCGTGGGTACCGTGGCCGCTCAAGTGGACGATTTCAGGTTGCCAGCGCAGCAGGCCATCCTGCAACTCCCGGTCTCCGACCGCCCAACTCTGCTGCAGCTCAAAGCGCTGTGCCAGCCGTGAGCAGCGGAGCGCCTCGCTGATGGCCTTCACTTCCTGATCAAGCCGCAACGCCGCCGTGCCCTCCGGGTTGGAAGCCAGGAAGAGGACTCTCACCGGCTCCGGGACGTCGACGGGAGCGCCGCCGCCCTCCGTGCCCACCGTCTGCTGGACGTCACCGAGCGTTACTCCCGTCGAACCGGTGATCTGAATGTTCTGCGAGTTCTTCATGGCTCACCTCTATGCTGGCACGGGCTGAGCGGCGGCCGGCTTGGCCGGTACGGCTTGACTTACATTCCCAAGACTTACACTGGATGAGTTACTGACGGATATGTTCTGAGAGTTCTGCACGTTGCTGATGTGGAAGTGAATGGCCCGTTCGATCTCATCGGTCAAGAGACCTGCCGTTCGTAGAAGCTTGAGGGTCTCTTCGAGGATTACCCTGTGTACGACCTTGTACATGGTCATAAGGTCGATGCCGTCGAAAGAATTCTGCCGGAACCGGCTCATCGGCGCGATGATGCTGTAGCGATTCAGCAGCCAGGGGACACCCCAGAACCAGATCGTCAGCGGACTGGCAATGACAAACTTCACTACGTCCCAGGTGCTGTATGCACCTCGGAGGTAGGTGAAGTGATGCGCAGTAATGGTATGCCCGAAAGCTGCATAATGAACAAAAAAGATGACCGAGCTACCCTGGGTCGAGCGTATGAGAACGCGCGTAAAATCTTTCTGCTGATTCGATTCCAGGTCCTTGACAGTTTTACTGGCCAACACTTGCACTGAATCGGACGGCAAGCGGGCCATAACGCTCTGCGCCAGGGCCGCCCGCAGGGTCGAGGAGGAAACCTGAGTCGCCGCGAAGCTCCACTCCTCTTTCACCGGCACGGAAATCGTCGCATAATAGATCAATTCTTTATACCGGAAGAAGAGGCGATCGCCCTTGAAATCGTCAAACCCCTTCTCTTCTCGCCCCCGGTCGGCGACGTACGCGTGGCAAGACAGAAGAATGAGCGGCAGCAGGGCCAGCATGAGCCGGAAGTCGTGGAGCTCCAGGGAAGCGCTGTAGGCACTGTAATAAAGGGCGGCCACGAAAACCCATTTCAGCTTGCGGAGAATCTGAAGGGTGATCTGCAGCGCTCGGATGAGATCGGTAGGAAACATGCACTTCCTCCCTCGCAAAAGAATTCCCAGCGGAGCGAGTTGCTCACCCCGGCCAGGCGACTTCACGCTTCCAGAGCCGTAAGACCCGGACGATGGCACAGATGTTTAGCACGGCGCTCTGAAGGAAAGGAACTACCCCTAATTTTGGCGCAGAGTGTCTTCACCCACCGACGATCGAGCCCGAAAGGCGGGAGGAGAGGACGTGCTCAATTGCCCCAGTTGCCACACACTGAATCCGGCCTCAGAGAAGATCTGCCTGGTCTGTGGCATCGCCCTGGTCGAAGCCGCGCCGCCTGCCGGCAACCCGCTTCACGGCATGACCCGGTGCCCGGCAGGACATCCTGTCGATCCCTCCTGGCAGACCTGTCCCATATGCCAGGGCCTCCAGGCTCTGGGGGCTTCGCCGGTGCAAGCGCCTCTCGCCGTGCCAACAGCCCGAGAGCAGGTCGCTCCCCCGGGCGCTATCGCGGACCGGCCTCGGGCAGCCAGCGAGGACCAGGGCAGGGGGGACAGGGGTTCTCCGGCGGTCACCGCGGCACTCGCCTGGAGTCGACAGGCTCTCAGCCAGATCATGGAAGGCAGGAGCCGCCGGCTCGTGCTGCCGATCATCCTGGCGACCGGCACTGTGGTGATGTTGCCATTCCTGATTCCGCGGATTTGGGACGGCAACGCTGTAGGACCAACAGGAAGCCTGTCTCCCGCACCTGCTTCGGCGGCGGCCGCTCCCCCTCTACAGGGAACGCCGCTGCCTGCATCCACACTCCAGATCCCCACGGACACGGCACCCACTCAGGAAGCCGTGGTCGAGCCCGCCGGCACGCCGGTGCCGCCCGAACCCCAGCGAATACCGGCCCAGTCCTCTGTGAGCCCGCCGCGGCCGCCTGAGAAACCGGTCGTGAGAGCTGAACCTCGAGCTCAGCCCTCGCGGCTACTACCTGCCCCGCGTCGTGTCCCCGAGGAGGAGGCAAGGGGGGCGGAGCCCACGG
>CAXTNS010000137.1:0-1143 GCA_964245465.1 uncultured Thermoanaerobaculia bacterium | reverse complement strand
GCAATGGAGTGGAGCAATTCCGGGAGATGGACGAGGCGATGAACAACCTCAAGCGTTTGAGCTCTCAGGCTTACCAGGCGCATTTGAGAGAGGGCGGTCAAGATGAGCTCGCCAAGTGGCTGGACGAGTTTCAGAACGCGGCGGCCGATACCCGCAGGACGTTCAAGAGGGCTACGGGCACGGGGCTCGGAGCGAAGGTCCGCGGCCTGCTCAAAAAGCAGGATGACGACAAGGATGAAGCGGCGGCGGCCTTGGTGAATAAAATCGGCAACCTGGAACAGACAGGGAAGGTGATCGATCACATGATCGAGTCGAACCCTCCGGGCTCCGCGACCCTGGCCCTCTGGGGGGAAATTCGCCGTGACCGGGCACGGCTGAAAAACTTTTTCTGAGATACCTGCCGGCTCGGCACGCCGAGCCGGCCTGGTCCTCCCTACCCCGCCGCCGCGTACCGCATCACCACTTCCCCGGTCTCCGCGTCCGCATCCACCGTCGCCGTCCCCCCGTTCTCCAAGGCGCCGAAGAGGAGCTCGTCGGTGAGGGGGCGCTTGACGGTCTCTTCGAGGACGCGGGCCAGGGGACGGGCTCCGAAGGTGGGATCGAAACCTTTTTCGGCCAGCAGCTTGCGGGCTTCCTCGGTGAGCTCGATCTTCACGTTCTTCTCGCCGAGCTGCTTGGAAAGCTCGCGGATGAACTTGTCCACGATCTGCTCCATCACCCGCGGCGAAAGAGGATTGAAGCGCAGACGGGCGTCCAGGCGGTTCCGGAACTCCGGGCTGAAGAGACGCTCGACCGCCTTGTCCGCGTCCGTATCCTTGGGAATGCGTCCCATCACGACCCCGTCCGGATCGCTGAAGCCCAAGGCACGCTGGGCCATCTCCCGGGCCCCGACGTTCGAGGTCATGAGCAGGATCACGTGGCGGAAGTCCGTGGGCTTGCCGTTGGTGTCCGTCAGGGTGCCGTGGTCCATCACCTGGAGGAGGATGTTGAAGATGTCCGGGTGCGCCTTCTCGATCTCGTCCAGGAGCAGCACGGCGTGGGGGTTCTTGGCCACCGCCTCGGTCAGCAGGCCGCCGCGGTCGTAGCCCACGTAGCCGGGCGGGGCGCCCACCAGGCGGGAGACGGTGTGGGCCTCCATGTACT
>CAXTNS010000136.1:12252-12483 GCA_964245465.1 uncultured Thermoanaerobaculia bacterium | reverse complement strand
GTACTCCGGCAGTACGGCAGCGGGGAACCGCGCTGTCACGAAGCACACCGCCGAGGCCGCGGAGTTCGGAGACACCGGGATGGTGAACGCGAACGACTGCCCGGGAGCCAGCGTCAATCCAGTTGGTACGGGCGCCGGGTTCAGGGAATCCGGCGGCATCTCACCCCGGCCCATCGACGCCAACGGCTGGATCTCCGGGAAAACCTGCCACCGGACGTCATCGAGAACGAC
>CAXTNS010000136.1:2248-12242 GCA_964245465.1 uncultured Thermoanaerobaculia bacterium | reverse complement strand
GATTGCTCACCACGAAGGTTGCACCCGCACTCCCGTCAGGCAAGTTGGCGGGGTGTACATCGCAGGAAGTGCCGGGCTTGAGGCTCGGGATCGGCCCCCGCGTCCAGTAGACACTGTTGACCGGCACGTGGCCAGCATTGTTGAACCCTACACCGAAGTGGTAGGGCCAGTCGCTACTCGACTGCTGCGGGAGTGCGGGGCCGACGAAAGAAAAGCAGGTCTCGTCCCGGGAAGCGTTGTAAGAAGCCGGCCCTAACGTCCAGCCGCTCGGCGTTATGCAAGTGTAGTCCGGAGGATTGGTGTACCTCCCCTTTACGCAAATCTCGAAGTTGTCCTGAGGTTGGGAGAACGTCTGACAAACATCGACGTTGAACAAAAAGTCCGCGTGGACTCCGTGCGTTATCGTCAACAGAGCGGCCCCGGCCAGCACACAAGAAATACTGCGTCGCATTCTGATCCTCCTTCTTCCAGCGGTTACAGATCTCCCCCTTGCTGTTTCCTCGGATCAGCTTGATCCCATAACTGGGGGAACGTCGTGAGCACCAGGCCTGGGCAAGTAAGATAGTAATTCAAGAATTTTTTTAAAGTCAATAGACATAATCTATGTGTCACCGCAACCTTCCGATCCCGCTTGCGTATCTGCCATCAGAGTGATATCACTCTGGTATCCAAGAAAGGGAGATACGCCATCATGATCCGCGAGAAAGAGTTCAACGGCAGGCCCGGCCTCGGGATGCTGCTGCTGTTCCTGATCCTGTTCCTTGCGTCCTGCGCCGGCCTCGTCCTGGCAGCTCGCGCCGGGTCGGGGCTCGTGCTGCTCGCTTCCATCCTGCTGATGCTGGCGTCGATCCTCGGCGTGGCCGGGCTGTTCGTCGTCAACCCTAACCAGGCCAAGGTGTTGCAGTTCTTCGGCGACTACGTGGGCACGGCCCGGAAGCCCGGACTGCGCTGGGCCAATCCGTTCTACAGCAAGAAGGCGGTGTCGGTGCGGACGCGCAACTTCGAGACCGGCAAGCTCAAGGTGAACGACAAGGCCGGCAACCCGATCGAGATCGCCTCCGTCGTGGTGTGGCGGGTGGTGGACACGGCCGAGGCCCTGTTCAACGTGGACGACTACATCAACTTCGTCCACGTGCAGAGCGAGTCGGCCCTGCGCAACCTCGCCACCCACTTCGCCTACGTGGCCGATCAGGAGGGAGAGATCTCGCTGTCGAGCCACACGGCGGAGATGTCCGTGGGTCTGGCGCGGGAGATCCAGGAGCGGCTGGCACAGGCCGGGGTCGAGGTGCTGGAGGCCCGCATCAGCCATCTCGCCTACTCGCCGGAAATCGCGGCCGCCATGCTGCAGCGCCAGCAGGCGAGCGCGGTGGTGGCGGCGCGGTCGAAGATCGTCGAGGGTGCCGTGGGCATGGTGGAACACGCGCTGGAGATGCTCTCGGAGAAGAAGGTCGTGGAGCTGGACGACGAGCGCAAGGCCGCCATGGTGAGCAACCTGTTGGTGGTGCTGTGTGGCGACCGCCATCCCCAGCCGGTGGTGAACGCCGGGAGCCTCTACCACTAGAGGGCGCCTTGGCGGAGCGGAAGAACTACCCGTTGCGGCTCGCGCCGGAGGTCTACGAAGCCCTCCGGCGCTGGGCTGAGGACGACCTGCGCAGCGTCAACGCGCAGATCGAGTTCCTCCTGGCGCGCGCCCTGCGCGAGGCGGGGCGCGCGCCGAAGGACGTCAAAAAGGAGTGACCGGCCGCCTTAGGAGCAACCAAACCGGGCCCGGTATTCCCCGGAATGCAGGAAGGCGTTGATGATGTCCAGGTAACACTGGTCGCCGTTGCCGCCATTGGCGATGGAATTGGCAGTGCAGTTGTCCAGCGATCCCTTCCAGAAATAGAATCCATCCCAATTGTTGTCCGGCGGAGCGTTCGGGGCGCGGCGCAGATAGACGCCGTAGCAGAGATAGATGAAGTCCCAACTGTTGTACTTGGGTGGCGGGTTCCAGTTGGTGAGCCCGAAGGTCCAGGACTGCTGGCGGAACTCCGGGTGGTCGAACATGGACGCGGACATGTGGACCTTCTCCGTGTTCGCGCAGGCGAGGCTGCCCACGTGGTAGCAGGAGTTGATCGGAGCGACGCCCTGGGTCAGTTCCCACGGCTGAGGCTCGCGCCCGAGAAAGTCCCGGTACTGCTGCCGCACGAAGAACTCAGCGTTCGGATCGTTGAGGGGACAGCCAGGCTGCGCCGTCAGGGACGGAGCCGCCAAGGCCGCTAGGGTGATGGCCAAGAGCAGGGGGGAGACTCTCTTGGAGGGGTGATGCATGAGGACTCTCCTGGCTTGAAGCTGTACAACGACATTGCCGTACTACAGATTATTCTAATTAAAACTCTGAGGTCGTCAACTCGAAGGGAAGAGGGCCTCTGTCCCATCTGTTGTATTTGGGGTATGCAATGCGAGCTTTGCGAACGGCCGGTGAGCCATCTCACCGTCCATCACCTCATTCCCCAACAGAAGGGCGGGAAGGACGGCCCGCGGGCGGAGATCTGCTCGGCCTGCCATCACCAGATCCATACCCTCTACGACAACGCCCGCTTGGCGCGGGAGCTGAACTGCGTCGAGCGGCTCAAGGATGAGCCGGACATGCGGCGGTTCCTTTCCTGGGTGAGGAAGCAGGATCCCGGGCGGCGGATCAAGGTGCGGGACGGGCGGCGATAATCGGCGACATTTCCTACAACCACCCCTTCTGCCGGGCGATCCGCGCCGCCTCCACCCGGTTCTCGGCCCCCACCTTGCTGATTGCCTCGGAGAGGTAGTTCCGGACCGTTCCCTCGGACAGGTGCAGCTCGGAGGCGATGCGGGCGCTGGAGTGCCCTTCGGCGGCGAAGCGGAGCACCTGGCGCTCGCGGTCGGTCAGGGGATCGGCCTCTTCCCAGGCCGCGGCGGCCAGCTCGGGATCGATCGAGCGCAGCCCGGCGTGGACCCGGCGGATGGCTTCCGCGAGGCGCTCGGAAGGCGCGTCCTTCAGGAGATAGCCGGCGGCTCCGGCGTCGAGGGCCCGGCGCAGGTACCCAGTGCGGGCGAAGGTGGTGAGCACGACAACGCGGCCCGGGCTGCCCTGCCGCTTCAGCTCGGCCGCCAGCTCGAGGCCGGTCATGCGGGGCATTTCGATGTCGGTGAGCACCACGTCCGGACGGACCTTGCCGGCGAGGTCGAGGGCCTCCTGGCCGTCCCGGGCGCGGCCGACGACTTCGATATCTGCCTCCAGGTCGAGGAGGGCCGCGAGGGCTCCCAGGACCATGGACTGATCCTCGGCGATCAGAACGCGGATCATGCCACCGCTCCTCCGGGGATTTCGGTGGCGGCAGGAGCTTCGGGCGGTACCTGCTTGGGTAAGACGATCCGCAGCGACGTTCCGCCGTCCGTCCGGCGCTCCAGCCGTCCCCCCAACCCCTCCACCCGTTCCCGCATGGAGGAGAGGCCGATCCCTTCGGGCGTCTGGCCGCCCCGGCCATCATCACGCACCTCCAGGCGGACCTCTTCGCCTACCGTCTCCAGCGAGATCCGGCAGGTGCTCGCTTTCGCGTGGCGGATCACGTTGGTCACCGCCTCCCGCAGAGCCAGGGCGAGGACGGTCTCCCGCACCGGCTCCAGCTCCACAGGCTGGGCGAAGTACTCCATCTTCACGTCGGCCGACTCCAGCGCCAGCCGCGCCCGGGCCAGCTCCGCCTGCAATCCTTCGGAGCGGTAGCCGGCAATCGCCGAGCGCACCTCACGCAAGGCTTCCCGGGAGATGCGCTCCACCTCGCGGATCTCGCGGCCGGCCCGGTCCGGATCGCGATCGATCAGCTTACCGGCCAATTCCGATTTCAAGGTGATCATCGAGAGGGTGTGGCCCAGCAGGTCGTGGAGGTCGCGGGCGATGCGCTCCCGCTCGGCCGTCTGTGCCAGCCGCTCGACTTCTTCCTGGGCCATGCGCAGCTTGGCGTTGGTCCTCCGGATTTCCGCTTCGTGGACGTTGATCCCACCGATCAGCAACGAGAACACGGAGGCCGGAATCCAGACATAGGAGGTGAGCTGGACCAGCCAGGTCTCCAGGCCGAGAACGAGCAGGATGACCCCGAGGAGCATCCAGGAGAGGCGCTTCGATCCCGCGTGGGGTACGAACGCAGCGGCGTAGATGAAGAGGGAGCTCGCTCCCCAGTTGAAGGGCGCGAAGAGGACGCCCAGGAGCAGGATACCGCCGGCGCACCAGAGGACGCGCCGGTCCCAATACCAGTGGCCCCGAAAGTAGAGGGCCAGGAAAACGGCGGCCCCGGCCAGGGTGAGCGCCCACTCCAGGGCGGACGCCCGTTTGAAGGCCGGGTAGATCAGGAAGTACACCAGATAGATCAGCCAGGCATAGGGCGTCCAGCCGAGCTCGGTGTCCTTAGGGAGGAGTCGCATCGATCTATACCTTACCCGAAGGTCTTTCCTTCGTCGCGCCGGTAGCCCGCCCAGGCGAAGGCGAGGGAGGCCAGGGTGAACACCACCAGCACGGAGACGCTTCCGGAGATGGGCTCGCCGCGGTCCAGCCCCAGCGTCTTCAGGGCGAGCTGGCAGTAGTGGTAGGGCGGCAGGAGATGGGCGGCCTTCCTCATGAACCCGGGCATCGCCTGGATGGGGATCCACATGCCGGAGCCCAGGGCGGCGGGCAGGGAGATCAGGTTGATGATGGCGGGCGCCGAGTTGGGGCCCGCCCAGTACCCGATGGCGAGGCCAAAGGCTGCAAAGGGAATGGCGCCGGCCACCTGCACGGCGGCGAGCGAGAGCCAGGTGGCGAGGGGCAGGCGCACCCCGCCGGCCGTGGCGCCCATGGTGAACAGCAGGCTCACCATGATGGTGCCGAAGAGCAGGCACATCACGAGCTTGCCGAAGTATGGGGCGAGTGGCGGCATGGGAGTGGCCCGCTTGAACAGCATCCAGCCCTGGCCGCGCGCTACCGCGAGGCCCACGCCGAGGCCGAACAGGGCGGCGTTCATCACCCCAAAGGCGCCGTAGGTGGCGATCAGATAGGTGGACATGTCGAAACCCATCCACGCGCCGCCGCGCTTCAGCGCCACGCCGAAGAGCAGGTAGAACACCACGGGGAATGCCAGCGTGGGAAAGATGTACATGGGTAGGCGCAGCAGCTTCAGGAACTCGTATTTGGCCTCCAGGGCGAAGATCCGCCCCAGGTTGCGGTTCATGGGAATCGTCTGGGCGTTCATGCCGCCACCTCCTCGTGGACGTCGGAGTGAGTCAGGGTCAGGAAAGCTTCTTCGAGATCGGCGCCGCGGACTTCCAGTCCGGAGAGCCGGGGGTCGCGGCTCAGCAGCTCACGGACGGCGCGCTCGGTCTCGACCGCGAACAGCTCGGTCAGCTCGCCGTTCCGGTGGGCGCTACGGACGCCGGGCAGGGCTGCGACCTCTTCCAGGGAGAGACTGGTCACACAACGGACCTTGCGGCCAGCGGCGCGGGCCTTGATCTCGGCGGGCGTGCCCTCGGCGGCGATCCGGCCCTTGTTGATGAGGACGATCCGGTCGGCCAGGGCGTCGGCCTCTTCCAGGTAGTGGGTGGTGAGGAGCACGGACCGCCCCTGACTCGCCTTCTCCTCGATCACCGTCCAGAAAGCGCGGCGGGACTCGACGTCGAGGCCCACGGTGGGCTCGTCGAGGAACAGCAGGTCCGGATTGCCGCACAGGGCGAGGGCGAAGAGCACGCGCTGCTTCTGGCCGCCCGAGAGCTTGCCGAACAGGCGGTCCTCCAGGCCCTCGAGCCCGGCCGCGGCCATCACCTCGCGCGCCGGCAGCGGCCGGGGGTAGTAGCTGGAGATCAGGTCCACGTGCTCGCGGACCTTGAGCGTTTCCGGGACCTTGGAGATCTGAAGCATGGCCCCGGTCCGCATCCGCGCCTCCGGCCGGCGGGGGTCGTGACCGAAGAGAAGCGCCTCCCCCTCGCTCGCCCGAGCAAGGCCCAGCAGGAGCTGCACGGCGGTCGTCTTGCCCGCACCGTTGGGGCCGAGCAGGGCCACCACCTCGCCGGGCCGGACGGCGAAGTCGATCCCGTCCAGGGCCGTGACGGCTCCGTACCGCTTGACGGCCCGCCGCAGCTCCGCGACCGGCTGGCCGTCCTCGAATTTCGTCTGTGTTTTCATGGGGTCCTCCGTTTGAACCTTCCAAGGACATTCTGGAAGGTCTCCCGGGAGGACCCCAGGGAGGGATGTCAGGAGTTTGGGGTGACAGATGTCAGACGGCGAGCTGGCCGCTCAACCCTAATTACCGTTTTGGCACTCCTGGGAGCACCAATACAATTTTTTCTGGCAGTCAAAGTCGCAGTTCGGGTAAGGGTATGTTTGACAGTCGCTGTAGCATCTCCGCCAATCCGCACGACAGTAATCCGTACAAGTTGGCGAGGCTTGGCTTGTCTGGGCAGGACCGAGCAGGGTACAGATGCCGAGAGCCAGGGCGAGGCCGAAGAGCTTCTTCATTGCGTTCTCCTTCCAAGGTATTCGAGCCTATACTCGGCGCTAGAACCTTATCATAATTTTAGAATTATTTATATCATGTGCTCATCTCCATTCCTACCCGGCTCCCCCTGATAACGCGGGCACGCCTTAGAATCTGAGACGGCGAGTTACCGTATGACGCCAGAAAGAATGAAAACTCCGATCGAGCTGGAAGCTGTCATCGAGAGGAAGGCCGCGAACCTTCCCCGCTTCGTCGTCGTCCCAAGCCGGCTCGTCGCCCCTTGGAAGCTCGTCGGGACGACGGCTCTCGAAGGCGCACTGAACGGCGTTCATCTGGGCCGGCGGAATATCAAGCCTTGGGATGCGGAGCGCTGGTTCATCGAGCTCCCCGAGACCCTCTGCCGCCAAGCGGGGGTGGAGACCGGAGACACCGTCCGGCTCTTCCTGTCCGTAGCTCCCGAAGAAATGCCCGGCGAGCTCACGGAAATCCTGGAGAGCGATCCTGAGGCCCAGGCCCGCTGGCGACGAATGACCGCCAGCCAACGACGCATGCTGCGCGAGGACGTCCTGGGGGCAAAGGCTCCCGCGACCCGCAGGAAACGCGCCCTGCGGGTCCTGAATCCAGGAACTCTGCCTTCAGATTGATTTCTTAAGCCTGAAGCTCCGCCATCTCCATCTCGATCCGTTCCCACTCCCCCATCAGCTCCTCGACCTTGGTCGACAAGGTCTTCTGCTCGGCCTCCAACTTCTTGACCTGGTCGCGGGAGGTGCGGTCGAAGAAGGTGGGATCGCAGAACATCTCGTTGATGGCGTTGATGCGGGATTCGGCCTGCTCGACGGAGGTCGTAACCTGGTCGAGCTTCTTGCTCAGCTCTTTCTGGCGCTGCTGGCGGCGGCGGGACTCGGCGGGATCGATGACCGCGGGAGTCGCGAGGGCCGCAGCCTTCTTCTTCTGCTCGCGCTTCATGCGCAGCACGGCCTCGGCGTCCAGGTGGTCGTCGCCCAGGCGCTCCAGGTACTCGTCGTAGGTGCCGCGGAAGTCGTTGATCCCCTTGGGAGAAATCTCGAAGATGCGGTTGGCGAGTTGGGAGACGAACCAGCGGTCGTGGGAGACGAAGATCAGGGTGCCGTCGTAGTTCCGGAGACCCTCGACCAGCGCCTCGATGGCTTCGAGGTCCAGGTGGTTCGTGGGCTCGTCGAGGATCAGGACGTTGGGCTTGGTCACCGAGAGCTTGCAGAAGACCAGCCGCGCCGCCTCGCCGCCCGAGAGGCTGCCGATGGGCTTCTTCACGTCGTCGCCCGAGAAGAGCACCATCCCCAGGTTGCCCCGCACGAAGCCGATGGGCTCGCCGGGGACGAACTCCCAGAGCCAGGCTTCGACGCTCTGCTTGCTCCCCTTGGGGACCTCGTTGTGGTCCTGCGAGAAGTAGCCGGGATAGGTCTCGTAGCCCCACTCGATCCGCCCCTCGTCGGAAGTGGTGTCCCCCACGGCGATCTTCAGGAGGGTGGACTTGCCGATGCCGTTGGGGCCGATGATGGCGATGCGGTCTCCGCGCTCGACTTTCAGGGAGACGTCCTTCAGCACCTGCTTGTCGCCGTAGGACTTCAAGACCCCTTCGATCTCCAGGGCCTGCCGGCCGCTGGGGCGGACCTGCTTGAACTTGAACGTGGGGTACCGCCGCGAGCTCGTGGGCAGGCGGTCGATGACGATCTTCTCGATCATCTTGATCTTGCTCTGGGCCTGCCGGGCCTTGGTGGCCTTGGCGCGGAAGCGGTCCACGAACTCCTTGTGGCGGGCGATCTCGGCCTCGCGCTTCTCGATCTCGGCTTCCTTGCGGTCCCGGTTCTCCACCTTGGCGGACAGGAAGGCGTTGTAGTTGCCCGGGTAGAGGATCATCGTCTCGTAATCCACGTCCACGATGTGGGTACAGATGTTGTCGAGGAAGCGGTGGTCGTGAGAGATGACGATGGCGGTGCCCTTGTAGGTGTCCACCAGAAACTTCTCCAGCCAGCGGATGGAGAGGATGTCGAGGTGGTTCGTGGGCTCGTCGAGAAGCAGGGTGTCCGGGTCGGCGGCCAGCACCTGGGCGAGCAGCACGCGCAGCTTGAAGCCGCCGGAGAGGGTCGAGAGCGCCTGGCGGTGGACCTCGGTGGGGATGCCGAGCCCTTCCAGCACCTCGCCAGCGCGGGCCTCCAGGGTGTAGCCGTCGTTCCGGAGGATCAGGTCCTCCACCTCGGCGTAGCGGTCGGCGTCGAACTCCGTGTCGGCGACGGCGAGGATGCGCTCCTTCTCCACCATGGCTTCCCAGACGTCGTGGTTGCCCATCATGGCGACTTCGAGGATGGGCATGTGCTCGTAGCGGAAGTGGTCCTGCTTCAGAACGCCCAGCTTGAGGCGCTTGGGCATCGCGACGGTGCCCTCGCTGGGGATCTCGTCGCCCGCGAGGATCTTGAGGAACGTGGATTTGCCCGAGCCGTTGGCCCCCACGAGGCCATAGCGGTTGCCCGGGTTGAACTGGATGGACACCCCCTCGAACAGAGTCTGGGGGCCATAGGCTTTACCAAGGTCGGAGACGGCGATCATAGGGCCGGTAATGATAGCAGGAGTGCGGGAGCGGTATTCCGGCGGGGAGAGCTGGTGAGTCGCTAGAAGCGCGACCGGCCTGCATGGGTGAGAATGCGCTCTTTGTATTCAGTTTGTGGTATACTTATCGGGTGTGGGGTTCTGGATGGAGGTGCCGTCATGGCCGTCTTAGCTCGTTTAGACCGTAGTGCGAGTTCCGAGGATCTGAAGCGCCGCCTCATTGAGGAGGCAGAGGAGTACCGGAGAAGGCACCCGCTTCCTCCTTTGGCAGAGGTCGTAGATGAGATCGTCCAGGGCGGTGCCTTCTTCAGTCCCGCTGATTTCGGTGCTCCGGACAGTACGACGCTCCTGAGGGAGTCCCGCGGCTATGCAGAGTCAACGGGGAGAACGTCCATAAACTGTTCTCCCGAAGAGCTAGTGGAGACCTCTTGGCAGTGGACGCCAGATAGCTCTCTGGATCAGGCAGGAACGGCTTTTTCCGCAGAGATGAGACAGCAACTCGTCAAAGAGTCCGAGGAGTACCGAAGGAAGCATCCAGTGCCTCCACTTAAAGAACTCGTAGAGGAGATCGTCCAAGCTGGCACCTTCCGGCCCGCTGATTTCGGCGCTCCGGATTGCGTGGAGCTGATCCGCGAGGATCGGGATCGGTGAAGCGTGAGCGGGTGGTAGACGCCAGCGTAGTCATCAAGCTATTCGTAACCGAGGAGTTTTCGACGGAGACAAGGAGGTTCTTCAAGACCCCTGGTCTCCGTCTTTATGTACCCGATTTCCTTTACGTTGAATGTACCAACATCCTCTGGAAGTACGTCCGGCGCTTCAACGTGCCGGTACAGACCGTTCAGCAGAATCTTTACAAGCTTCAGAGGCTCAGGTGCCATTCAGTTTCCGCGCCTCCCTTTCTCGACTCCGCACTTCAGCTCGCCTCGCGGTACAACCTC
>CAXTNS010000136.1:0-2238 GCA_964245465.1 uncultured Thermoanaerobaculia bacterium | reverse complement strand
CTCATCCGCAAGCTGAAAGGCAGCGATGTCGAGGCTCTCTGGATCGGCGACCTGAGCCTCTGACTCCGTCTGTCCCCCCTTCCCCAACCCTGCTACTCTTCCCCGCGGGAAGCTCCCGCCAGCGGCGCATGTTCTCTGGAGCAGTCCTGAGACCCGGCAACGGAAGTCATACCGGCAATGCCTGTCGTCCGCAGAGTCAAGCCCTCTCCACCCAAGCCGAAGCGCCGGCGGTGGCGCGTCTTCCTGCTCGTCCTCGCGGTCCTCCTGGTAATCGCGGGAAGCTTCGTCATCCGCCCGTTCTGGACCTTGTCGGGCCAGTTCGACGAGATCACGTTCCGGCAGCCTTCGCGGCTCTATGCCCAGGCGACGGAGCTGACGGAGGGGCGGAACTATCCTCCGAACCTGCTGATCTCGAATCTCGAGGGCGAAGGCTACCGCGAGGACACCTCGTCTCCGGAGCTTCCGGCGGGCCGGTACCGGCGCTTGAAGCGGGGGCTCGCGGTCCATCAGCGGAGCTTCCCGATGCCGGACGGCAGCCGGGGCGGCGGGGTGCTGGTGATCGCCTACCGGGGCAGCCGGGTGGCCGGTCTGAACCTCGACGGCAACCGGGTGGGCTCGGTGGTCCTCGATCCTCCCCTGCTGGCCTCCTACTACGGCGCCGACAACCAGGAGCGCCGGCCGGTGACGCTCGACGAGGTCTCTCCAGACCTGATCGCGGCCGTCACCGCCGCCGAGGACGCCAACTTCTACCGGCACGCGGGGTTCTCCCTGTCCGGCATCCTGCGCGCCTTCTGGGTGAACTTGCGGGGTGGCGAGGTTCGCCAGGGCGGCAGCACCCTGACGCAGCAGCTCGTCAAGAACCTCTATCTCAACCACGAGCGGACCTGGGCTCGGAAGAGCCGGGAGCTCATCCTGGCCGTGCTCCTGGAGGCCCGTTACGGTAAGCGGGAGATCCTGGAGGCCTACCTCAACGAGATTTACCTGGGCGGCAGCGGCGGCGTCTCCCTGCTGGGCGTGGGAGCCGCCTCGCGCGCCTACTTTGGCAAGGACGCGGGCCAGCTCGACCTTGCCGAGGCGGCGACGATCGCGGGCGTCATCCGCTCTCCGGCCAACTACTCTCCGCTCGCTCATCCCGAGCGGGCCAAGGAGCGCCGGGACTGGGTGCTGGGGCGGATGGCCGAGCTGAGACTGGTGCCCCCGGAGCGAGTGGCGGCGGCCATTGCGACTCCCGTGCACGTGGCTCCGGAGCCCGTCGTGCGGCGGCGCGCGCCCTACTTCGCCGACTCGGCGGCGCTCGAAGCCTCGCGCCGATTTGGGATCGAGGACTTGCAGGACGGCGGCTACGTCCTCTTCTCCACCCTCGACTGGTCGAGCCAGAAGGCCGCTCAGGTGGCGGTGGACTCGGGCTTGAAGGCGGTCGAGAAGGGATATCAGAGAGGGCATAAGGGCGAGGGGCCGCTCCAGGCCGCCCTGGTCTCCATAGACCCCGAGACGGGGGGTATCCTGACGTACCTCGGAGGCCGGGGCTACGACTCCAGCCAGTTCGACCGTGTGGGCCGGGCACAGCGGCAGGCGGGGAGCGCCTTCAAGCCGGTCGTCTACGCCGCCGCTTTCGAGGCGGGAGTGGCGTCTCCCGCGTCGTTCCTGGAGGACGCGCCGATCACGGTGCAGACGGCCGGGCAGGCCTGGAGCCCGAAGAACGACGACGGCAGCTATCACGGCTGGATCAGCGTGCGGACCGCCCTGGAGAAGAGCTACAACCCGGCGACCACCCGGCTGGCTCTCCAGGTGGGGATGCGGCGGGTGGTCAAGCTGGGCCAGGACATGGGGATCACCACGCCCATGCAGCCCTACCCCTCCATGGCATTGGGAGCGGCGTCCATCACCCCGCTGGAGATGGCGGCGGTGTATTCGACCCTGGCGAGCGGGGGCTCCCGGCCGCCGGTCCACGAGGTCTCTGCCATCCTGGACCGCTATGGCAAGCCCGTGGCGGGAGCGCCCCTGCCGAAATCGGTGCGGGTGATCTCGCCGCAGACGGCCTACATGGTGACCTCGCTGCTCGAAGGGGTGCTCCAGCGCGGCACCGCGGCCGGGGCCGCCAACGACATCCCCGGAGAGGTGGCCGGCAAGACGGGCACCACGAACAAGCAGCGGGACAGTTGGTTCGCGGGGTACAGCCCGGAGCGGGTCACGATCGTCTGGGTGGGCTACGACGACAACTCGCGGACGCGCCTCTCC
>CAXTNS010000135.1:486-12502 GCA_964245465.1 uncultured Thermoanaerobaculia bacterium | reverse complement strand
CGGCCGACTCGCCGAGCCTTTCCACGAGACGGGTGCTGTAGTAACCGGCCAAGCCCGCGCCGAGGATCTCGCCGGTGCCCGGCCCCTTCACCTCATCGTCTTTCAGGAGGAGGTCGAGCGGGCTCCCACCCCGGAGATCGTTGATCGTCGGGTCCTGGAGCGAGGAGGTGGTGGCCAGGTCGATCTCGGGATCGGTCAGGGGATTGCCCGTGAACAGGAACGAGCCACGGTCGATCCGCACCGTCTGGCCGTAGAGGTAGGCGAGACCGCCCGGATCGACGTCGATCCGGCCCCGGATCACCGGGTTCTCCAGGGTTCCCGTGATCCGGATCTCGTCCCAGGAGGCGCGCAGGTCGCCGATGTTGTTGCGCACCCGCACGCCGTCCCGGGTCTCGATCTCGAGATCGACGTCCACTGCCGCCAGGGCGCTCTCTTCGGTGCTCGGGGTGTCCGGCGGCTTGAAGAGCAGGGTGAAGACCTCGCGGTCGAGGTTGACGTTCCGATCCAGCACGCCGCGCTCGACCACGACATCACCGGAAAGCTGGCTCCGCCCTTCCGGAGGAGCCTTCAGATGGAGGCGGCCGGAAAGCAGGGTGTCGATCCCATAGTCCAGCCGGTAGCGCACCTTCGCGAGCGTCGCATCGACGTCCAGGCCCCCTGCGGTCGAGAACCCGCCCGCGAGGTCCACCGTGCCGCCGTTGACCCCCATCCGGCCTTCACGGATCGTCCAGAGTCCGTCCTTGAGGTCGAGCGCCAGCCGCGGGTCCGCAATCCGGGCGCCCGCCGTGGGCCAGACGAAGGCCGCCCCCGGCCCGCTCGCCTCCACGTGCGCCGCGAGGCGGTCCGGCGGTCCCGAAGTCGTGGCCTCGAACGCGAGCGAGCCCTCGGCCGCTCCGCCCTGGAGATAGGGATTGAGGATCGCGGCGTCGATCGTGCCGCTCCCCCGGGCCGAGACGCCCGTCACCGCGGAAGCCACCGGGTCTTTCAGGGGCTGCCAGGAGCGGGCGAGATCTGCGCTCGCCTGGAGATCGACGCCCGCGCCCTGCACGGCCCCGCCGTCGACCCGCAGATGGACGGGATCGAGGACGAGACGGCCCTCGCCCAGACGGAGGACCGTCGGGCCTTCGGCCGTCACGCGGGCGTCCGGAGTTTCCAGCCTCAAACCGGCGAGCCGCACCTCGCCCGTGCCGGCCACGGGCGCCGTGGGATCGAGGGAAAGATCGGCCGTGACGCCCGCCCGCACCCGCTCGGGCCGGGGCTCCAGGCCCAGGGCCGCCAGCAGGGGTTCGGAATCCACCTCCGGGAACGCGAGAGAGAGGGAGACGGGCCCCCTCGCCTTCTCGCCCGGCAGGGACGCCAGGGCCTCGGCAAGCTGAGGCATCTGCGCGAGGGTCCCCAGCGGGACGCGGGCCTTCAGGCTGCCGGGGCCGGAAGCGGTTTCGAGGCGCGGCGCGTCCACCTCCAAGATCCCGTTCCGCAGCCGCGCCGTCAGGTCCGCCGCGGAGACGGCATCCAGGGGATTGACGAGTTGGAGATCAAGGTCGGCTTCGGAGAGAAGGGGTTTGGTGACGACGCGGCCCGTGGCCTTGAACGTCCGCCCCTCCGGCAGCTCGCCGGAAAGGGAAGAAAGGCGCACGACGGGACCCTTCGCGTCCGCCTCCAGGTGGAGATTACGGATCTCGGTGCCCGACTCCGTCAGCGCGACGCGGTCCGCGTCGACCTTGGCTTGGGCAGCCAGGGATTGGAGATCAGCCGCGATTTTTCCCTCGCTGGAGACGCGCAGCCGGTCCACCCGCGCCGTGCCGGGCTTCTCGATGCCCGTGCCGTCGAGCGACAGCGTGCCGTCATAGACCAGGGGCTCGACCGTCACAGTACCGTCCGCCACGATCTCGACGCGCTCGGCCCGGCCCGTGCCAAGGGCCTCGGCGTCCACTCCGGAGGCGTTGATCTTGCCCGTGTAGGACAGCCGATCACCCCGGAAGAGCCCGTCCGTCTCCACCCGGAATCCCGCGAGCCGGCCCACGCCGTCCAGGGCAGCCCCCTCGCCGGCCAGAGTCAGGGCGCCGTCCCACCGGAGCGGCGAGGCCTGGAGAAGACCGTCGCCGGCCAGAGCGAATCGTTCGACCCGGGCCGTTCCGGAGGCATTGGGGCTGGAGACCAGACCCGTACCGTCCACGGACAGCTTGCCGCGATAGGAGAGGGGCCGCAGCACCACCGTCCCGTCCGCCGTCACCGTCCCCGTCGCCAATCCTTGAAGGGCCGGCGGATAGGCGAGACCCGCCGTGGCCGCCTCCAGGCGGGTGCGGTACGCGCGGGGCGAGCCGGAGACCTCCACCGTGCCGGTTACGGTTCCCGCCAACCCCGGAGCGAATGCGCCGAGCAGGGAGAGCGGCAGTGCCTTCGTCCGCACCTTCGCGGAACCGATCCAGGCCAGGGCCTGGCCTTTGGCCTCGACGCGCACCAGCGAGCCCGTCTGGGGCAGCCACGTGGCGTTCACCACGGCGTCCGGTGCGGTGAGGGGTCCTGAGGCACGGACATCCGCCGAGAGCGAGCCCTGGAGCGGGGTTCCCTGCGGCAGAGCCGGCACCAGGTGAGGCCAGAGAGAACGCACCTCCGCGAAGGCGGCGCGCACGTCCGGCAGGCGCACCTCCGCCCGCACGCCTTCCGCCGTGGCCTTTGCCATCTCCGCCCAACTGGCGGCGCGGATGGTGCCCTGGACAGCCCGGCGCCCCGGCGATCCCGGGAGGATCTCCGCCTCGCCCGTGGCCACGATGGGCGCGGACAATCGGGCGTCCGCCTGCACGAGCCTCCGCTCCCCGCGCCGCCAGACCGCCCCGGCCGTGCCCGTGACGCGGTTCCAATCCCCAGGCCCTACGACCGCGTCCGCCCGCGCGTCCGCCACGGTCCCCGGGAGATTGAGGTCCGCGTACAGCTTAGGGTCCAGATACGGCTTCAGCACCTCGGCCGGGATCTCCGTTGCCCTCACCTTCACCTGTCCGTTGATCTCCGGCAGCGCGATCCGGCCGCTGGCGTTCAGGTGTCCGCGAGGGGGCACGCCGGCCACCCCCGCGAATATCGCGCGGGGCTCCGCGTCGAGATCGAACCGGATCGCGGTGGGAGCGCCCTCTTCCAGGCCCACGGTCCCGGACGCCGCGACGCGAAGACCGTCCCCCGTCACCCGCAGGCCGTCGATCCGAAGCGGCTTCTTCTCCTCGTACCCGATCCGCCCGGCCAGCCGCAGCTCCTGAGGTCCGAAGCCGGGACGGTCCAGCGTGGCGGTCCCACGCTCGACCTCCAGGTCCAGACGGCCGCCGCGGTACGAGCCCCGGGCATCGATCCCCCGGGCGTTCCACCCTCGCACCCAATCCGCCGCGGGCTTGGCGAGGGGAGCGCCCCGGACCTGACCGCCGCGCAGGACGATCCGCTGGATCTCGACCGGAGGACCCGCGCTGGCATCCTGAGGCGATTTGGGGATCTCGGGAAACGGCGCGTTAAGATCGACCCGCACCCCCTCGACCTCCAGGAGCCGCACCACCAGGGGGCGTTCCCGCAGAGACCCGAGATCGATCTCCGCCCTCACCCGCCTGGCGGTGGCGATCGGAGCGGTCCCCGGCGCGCCGACGCGCCCGATGCTGACGTCGCGCAACTCGACCCCGCTGCGCCGCCAAAGAGGAGAGAAATCCTCCGCCTTGACCTCCAGCCCGCTCTCCGCCGCCAGGGAGGAGATCCGCGCCAGGATCGCCTGCCGCACCCCCGCCGCCCGCAGAGAGAGCACCACGCCCAGGACGATCAGGACCGGCAGGACCACCAGGACCAGGAGGGCGATCCACAGGATCCGGCGAAGGCGCCGCCGCCGGGGTCTGGGAGGAGGTGTGGGGTCGGCCATATCGAGATCGCCTGGGGACATCTTACCGTTCCCCAGAGATCCTCTTTCTCCGTTTTCATGGAATGATCTACCCGAGGGCCCTCCTCCGCCCTCCAAGGAGACCGCAATGGCCGAAACCGTGCAGTCCCCCACCACGGCACCACCAACCAGGAAGCGGCCCAGGGTGGGCCTCTTCCTGCTGTTGATCCTGATCCTCGCGATCGGTGGGTTCGCGCTCTACGTCTGGATTGCCCTCAACTTCGACTATGCCGAGGGCGAGCGAGCCGGGTATTTGCAAAAATTCTCCAGCAAAGGTTGGATCTGCAAGACCTGGGAGGGCGAGCTCGCGATGGTCAACCTGCCGGGCGCCATGCCCGAGATCTTCCGATTCTCGGTACGGGATGACGTCCTGGCCGAACGCATAAGAAAGGTCTCCGGCCAGCGCGTGCGCCTCCATTACGAGCAGCACAAGGGGCTTCCCACCGATTGCTTTGGCGAGACGGAGTACTTCGTCACGGAAGTCGAGCCCTTCACGCCCTGAGCCCGGCCGCCCTCAGTAACCCCGCCATGTCCTCCGGTACCGGCGCCACGATCTCCATCGGCGCGCCGGTCGCCGGATGGGCGAACGCGATCCGCCGCGCGTGCAGGGCCTGGCGCGGGAAATCCTTGCAAAGACCGGCGAGGACGGGATCGGCGATCCCCTTGAAGCGCGGCTCGCCGTAGAGGGGATCGCCCACGATGGGCCATCCCCGCGCCTTCAGGTGCACGCGGATCTGATGCGTGCGCCCCGTGAGCAGGCGGCAGGCGAGAAGCGTCAGCCCGTTCCCTTCTGAGATCCGCTCCCAGAGCGTGACGCTGTCGAGCCCTTCCGTCTTCGAGGGGATCATCCGTTTCCGGTCCAAGGGATCACGGAGGATCTTGAGCTCGATCCGTCCCCTTTCGAGATAACCCGCGGGCGGAGATCCATAGACGGCGGCCAGGTACTCCTTCCGGGCGTCGCGGCGCCGGAGATGGCGGGCGAGGGTGGCGTGGACGGCCGGGGTCTTCGCCACCAGCAGCACGCCCGAGGTGTCGCGGTCGAGCCGGTTCACCAGCCCGGGCCGGCAGCCCTCTCCCCACTCACGGGCATGCCAGAGCAGGGCGTTGATCAGCGTGCCCGCACGGTGGCCGATCGAGGGATGGACCACGAGGCCCGGCGGCTTGTCCACGGCCAGCAGGTGCTCGTCCTCGAACAGGATCGAGAGAGGCCTCTCCTCCGCAGCCATGGCCGGACGCGGCGGGGGCGGAGGCGGCAGGACGATCTCGATCTCATCGCCCAGAACGAGCCGTACCGACGGCTTCGCGGCCACGGCGCCGTTCACCTTGACGAGGCCACCCTCGATCCACGCCTGGATCTGCGACCGTGAGACCTCCGGCCGGTCCGCCAGATGGCGCACGAGGACTAGGTCCAGCCGCTCTCGGGCGTCTCCACGGTCGGCGCGGATGATGCGGGTAGCGATGGAAGCCATCGCGGTCAACTCTAAGGCGGTCTCATAAATGTTCAACCCCCCTGCCCTCGCCAGGGATTTCAATCCCTGGCGAGGGGACGCCGTGAGATCACTTCTACTAAGATGGCGCGGTCTCAAGGGAGATCAACACTATGCCCATCCGCCGCCTTGGCCTCGTCCTCGCCTTTGTCGCCACCGCCGCCACGGCTCAGCCATCCTTCGACGCCCGCTTCACGGGAAAGACATTACGCTTCGACTACTTCCACAGCGGCACCGCGAAAGAGGAGCACGTCAGCCTCGACAAGATCCGTCTGGAAGGCGATTGGCCCGGCAGCCGCGTCCACCTGCTGGACGACACCAACCTTGGCAAGTACCTCTTCGAGGTGGTCGATTCCGCGACGAATCAGACGGTCTGGTCCCGCGGCTTTTCCAGCATCTACGGCGAGTGGGAGACCACGGGCGAGGCCGCGGCCGGCACGTGGCGCACGATCCCCGAGTCCGTGCGCTTCCCCGAGACCCGCGGCAAGGCCCAACTCGTCCTTAAGAAGCGCACGGCGGATGGCTCCTTCCGTGAGATCTACTCGACCGTGATCGATCCCGCGAGCCGCTTCGTGGACCGCTCGCCCGTTTCCAATGCGGGAAAAGTCTGGCCCGTCTTCGAAAGCGGTCCGCCCGCCGTGAAGGCGGACCTGCTGATTCTGGGCGACGGCTACGCGGCGTCGGAGATGGAGAAATTCCACGCGGATGTAAAGCGCCTGACGGATGCCCTCTTCGCCGTCGAGCCCTTCAAGAAGCATCGGGCCGACTTCAACGTGCGGGCGATCGACCTCCCCTCCCCTGCCTCGGGCGTCACCGATCCGCGTACCAGCACCTGGCGCAAGACGCCCCTGGGGCTCGCCTACAACGCTTTCGATTCCGAGCGCTACATGCTGACCTTCTCGGATGAAGCGGTGCGCGAGGCCGCGGCGCAGGCGCCGTACGACGCGCTGATCCTCCTCTCGAACAGCCGCAAGTACGGGGGCGGCGGTATTTTCAATCTGTGGAACACGGCTGCCGTGGACAGCGCCGAGTCCGCCTACCTGGTGGTCCACGAATTCGGCCACTCCTTCGCCGGCCTGGGCGACGAGTACTACACCTCACAGGTGGCCTACGAGGATTTCAACCCGCCCGGCACCGAGCCCTGGGAGCCGAACGTCACGGCCCTCCTCGATCCCAAGAATCCCAAGTGGGGCGACCTCATCGCGAAGGGCACGCCCGTCTCTACGCCCTGGGGCCAGGAGACCTACGACAAGACCGTGCTGACCTACGAGAAGCGCCGCCGTGAGTTGCGCGAAAAAAACGCCCCCGAGGCGGAGATGGAGGCCCTCTTCGAAGAGGTCCGCCGGAAGACCACCCCCATGCTCCGCGGCGAGAAATACTTCGGCAAAGTGGGAGCCTTTGAGGGCGCCGCCTACGAGGCCAAGGGGCTTTATCGTCCCGAAGTGGATTGCATCATGTTCAGCCGAAACCCGAAGTCGTTCTGCGAGGTGTGCGCAGGGGCGATTGAGCGGGTGATCCGGATGTATGCCGAGTGAAAGGACACCAAGGACATTAAGGACCTCAAGGACAGCAGAGATACTGTCCCCCTGATCCTCCTTGGGTCCTTGTTGTCCCTGTTGTCCCTGATGTCCTTTTCACCCCTGCCGCAGCGGGAGGCTCACCCCTTCGACAGCCTGCCAGCGGCCCTCGCGCCAGACGTAAACGTGAGTGAATATCGAGAGGATGACGACCTCTCCCTTTGGATTCCGGCCGGTGATCTTGCCGTGGGTGATCGCCGTGATGCCCAAAACGCGGGCGTTGAGATTCTCGACGGTGAACCGGATTTCCGGTCCGTGCCCGTTGAACATCTCGAAAAGACCGGCCTTGTCCACGTAGCTTCCATTGGCCAGGAGACCGCGAAAGTCCTCCGCGTAGATACGGTCGAGGGTCTTGAAGTCCTGAGTCCAGATCGCCTGGCTGCGTTGCGTCTCCAGATCCACGAGCGCCTTTTGCTGCTCCGCCACGGTCCCAGGCGGGGATGCCTGCGATATGGCCGCGAAGAGGATCAGGAGGACCGGCAAGGTTTTCGCAAGGGTCATGTCACCTCTCCTTTGGAGTCAGGACCTCATTCTACCCGCTTGGCCACTCCGACTCTGTAGAGCAGCCCCGCCATCGCCAGGAACGGAATCATCGGCCACCAGCTCACGTTGTGGCCGAGCGCCCCCAGGATTCCTGAGATGTCGAACGTGCCCTCGGCTTCTCGGAAGGTGATCACGGCCTGGGCGACTCCCGCGATGGCCCCTCCCGCGATCAGGCCGGAGGCCATCAGCATGCCGGGGGAAAATTCGGCTTCGGAGGCGCTCTCGCTCCGGTTCTTGCGATCCACCGCCCAGCGGACGAGGCCTCCGGCGAAGATGGCGGCGGAGGTGGAGATCGACAGGTAGAGGCCCACGGCGAAGGGAAGAGAGGCCACGCCCACCAGCTCCATCATCAGCGCCAGGAAGGCTCCCGCCAGCACCAGCCCCCAGGGCAGACGGCCGCCCAGGGTGCCGTCCACCACCAGAGCGAAGAGCTGCGCCTTGGGAGCGTCGAACTTCGCCGCCGGCCGGAAGGCCCAGACGGGCTTACCGTCCGCGGAGACGAGATAGCGGCCCGCGTCTCCCAGGTCGACGGCGCGGTAGGGCTGCCGGTCTGGCCCCAGCTCGGCCGGCGCGCCGGGTGGCACGGCAACTTTGGGCGCGCCCGTCAGGCGCTCGAAGCGATAGGGGAAACTTCCGGCAACCCCGGGATCGACCAGGAAGGCGGGCCGGTCCTCACCGTCCACGAGGTATTTGCCTCTCCGCAACGGTCCCTGATCTACGTTGAGGTCGACGATCCGATAGGTCTTGCCGTCCGGACCCTGGCGCTGTTCCGCGCCGGCCGCCACGGTCACGCGGGCTTCCGGCAGGTTCACGGGCATGTAGGTGGTGTTCCCACGATTGAGGAGCTGAAGAGTTACACCGATCACGATGGCGCTGGTGATCACTCCCACCATGATGGCGATCTGTTGATATTTCGGAGTCGCGCCGATGAGGAATCCGGTTTTGAGATCCTGGGAGATCGTGCCGCCGTTCGAGATGGCCACGCAAAGAAGGGCCGCGCTCGTCACGGCCATGGCCTTGTAGCCCACGCCCGTCCAGCCCAGAGCCACGAAGAGGCCGCAGGTGAGGAGCAGGCAGGCGACCGTCATGCCCGAGATGGGATTCGAAGAGGAGCCGAGCTCGCCCGTGATACGCGAGGAGACGGTGACGAAGAAGAATCCGAAGAGCACGATGAGCGCCGCCGTTACCGCATTGATCTGGAGCATGGGCGCGAGTCCCATGGCCACGGCGATGGCAAGTGAGCCGCCGAGGACGACCGACATGGGCAGGTCCCGCTCCGTGCGCGGGCGCTCCTCCTGGGAGACCCCGCTCCGGCCGGCGCGCAGGTTGCGCAGGCCGCCCGCGAAGGCCGAGAGGATCGATGGGATGGCCCGCCCCAGGGCGATGAAGCCGCCGGTGGCCACCGCGCCCGCCCCTATATAAAGGATATAATTGCTCCGCACCTCGGCTGGCGTCATCTCGGAGATCCGTTTCAGGGCCGGATACATGGGTCCAGGCAGGGCGTCGCCGAAGAGATGGGCGAGCGGCACGAGCACGAGGAACGCCAGCACGCCTCCCGCCATCATGTTGGCCGACGTGCGCAGGCCGATGATGTAGCCCACGCCCAGCATGGGCGGCGAGACCTCGAAGGCGAGGAGCCCGCCGCGGAAGCGGCCCCAGAACTCAAGGGCGAAATCCGCCGTGTCGTTCCACAGCTTCAGGATCAGATTGCAGACCGCGTAGAAAAGCCCCACGAAAAAGCCGAGGAACACGGTGCGCGCCGTCGTCCCCCCACGCTCCCCCACGATCAGCACGTCGGCGCAGGCCGTGCCCTCGGGATAGGTCAGATTCCCGTGCTCCTGGACGATCAATCCCTCGCGTAGCGGAATCATCATCAGAACGCCGATCAGCCCACCCAGCAGAGAGACGAGGAGGATCCTCCCCAGCTCCATGTCGAACCCGAGCAGAAGGAGCGACGGCAGGGTGAAGGCGACGCCCGCCGCGATCGACTCGCCGGCCGAGCCGGTCGTCTGCACGATGTTGTTTTCGAGGATCGTGCCGGGCTTCAATCGAAAGGCTTGCGCGAACCATTTGAAGAGAGTGATCGAGAGCACGGCGACGGGAATGGACGCCGAGACCGTGATGCCCACCTTCAGGGCAAGATAGGCGGAGGAAGCCGCGAAGACGATGCCCAGGACGGAACCGATCAGGAGTCCGCGGACGGTCAACTCGCGCATCCGCGTCTCGGGAGAGATAAAGGGCTGGAATCCCTGAGCCGGAGGAGTCACAGGCGGCTCTTCGAGGGAGGGGGACGGCTTCGCGGCGATCATGATTCTCTCCTTGAGGTCAAGAACCGGTCATAGAGCACCATCAGCAGGGTCGAGACGAACCCGATCCCCGACACCACCCACCACATGGCGCCGGGCGTCGAGGAGCCGCGCACGAAGCGCTCCACGAGCGTGCCGGCGAGGGCGCCGCCCACGAACGAGCCCAAGGCGACCGGCAGGAAGGCGAAGCCCATGAACGTGCCCACCTGCTCGCGCGGCGCGAGATCAGCCACGTACTCGTAGAAGCGCGGCGCCTGCATGGCCTCGCCGACCGCGAAGACGGCCATGGCCACCGCCACCATCTGCCAGGATGGAACGAAAGCGATCAGCAGCCACGACGCGGAAGCCACGGCGAAGCCCGCCGACATGGCCAGGATCGGCCGCCATCTGCGCACCATGGCGGCGACCGGCACGGTCAGGAGGATCAACGTCCAAGCGTCCACCGTCTCGATCAGCTCGAAGCGTTCGAAACGCAGAACTTCCGTCAGATAGAACGGCAGCGAGTAGAAGATCTGCCAGAACATGATCCAGAAGCCTGAGAAGATCACCAGGAACGCAAGGAAGCGCACGTTGCGGAAGACGAGCGCCATGTCACGCAAAACCTTGCCGAAGGAGGTCGGCGCCGCCTCTCCCGGCTCGCGCTCGGGCTCGCGGAAGAACAGGAGCGTGCCCAGCAGGCAGAAGAACGAGGTGATGGAGGAGGTCACCAGCACGAATTCGATCCCCAGGTTCTCCCGCACCTGCAAGGCCAGGATCGGCCCCAGCGCGCCGCCGATGTTGACCAGCGTGTAATAGATCGAAAACCCGAGCGACCGCGCTTCCGGCGCCGACGTGCGGGCCACCGTGCCCACGATGCAGGGTTTGATGAGCGAGCCGCCGATCGCCGTCAGCAGCAGCACGGCGGCGACGTAGGGGCCGCGCCCCACGGCGTCGGCGATCCCCTGCCCGAAGCTCAGGCCCGCTAGACCGATCAGGAAGTAGCCCACGCAGAAGATCGAGAAGCACGCGGCCAGGCTCTTCTTGAAGCCGTAGCGGTCCACCACTGTGCCCGCGAGGATGGGCAGGCAGTACAGGACGCCCGAGAAGAGCCCCGCGAGTGTGCCGGCCTTCTGGGGTCCCAGCCCCACCCGGTCGGCGAGGTAGATCGTGAGCACCGCCTTGGCGCCGTAGAAGGCGAAGCGCTCGAAAAGCTCCAGGGTGTTCGCCACCCAGAAGGTGCGGGAAAAGCCCGCGGCAACATCGCGGAGATTGCGGGCCCGGGCCATTGCGATCATAGGAATTCCGCCTCTTTCTTTGGAGCGGCTGTGAGCATGGAACGAGAGGGCTGTTGCCGCAGGCGGGCCAGCACGCTGTGCTTGCGGCCATAGAGGAAATAGATCACCAATCCGATCGCCAGCCAGACGACCAGCCGCAGCCAGTTTTCAGAAGGCAGCGAGAACATCAGCAGCAGGCAGCTCAGGATTCCCAGGATCGGCACCAGCGGCACGAACGGCACGCGGAACGGCCGCTCGGCTTCCGGATGGGTGCGGCGCATGATGAGCACGGCCGCGCAGACGATCACGAAAGCGAGCAGCGTCCCCATGTTCACCAGCGTCAGGAGGACGCTGATCGGCAGGAAAGCGGCCAGCGAGGCCACGAACGCGCCGGTGAGGATCGTCGACTTCCACGGCGTGCGGAACCGCTCGTGCACGGCGCCGAAGAAGCGGGGGGGCAGCAGGCCATCGCGAGAGATGGCGAGCAGCACGCGGGCCTGGCTCAGCATGGTCACCAGCAGCACGGAGGTGATGCCTGCGAGGCCCGCGAGCGCGATCAGGGCCTGCGCCCAGCGCAATCCCACGCGGCGGAAGGCGTCGGACACGGGAGCCGCCACGTCGAGCTGGCCGTACGGCACCATGCCCGTGAGCACGGCCACCACACCGATGTAAAGGAGCGTGCAGAGCACGAGCGAAACGATGATGCCGATGGGCACGTCCCGCTGCGGCTGCTTTGCTTCCTCGGAATGCGTGGAGACCGAATCGAAGCCGATGTAGGCAAAAAAGGCCAGAGCAGCGCCGGCGAGCATGCCGATGGGCCTGCCGCCCGCATCGCTCTGGCCGAGGAGATTGTGGCCGAACATCTGGAGCCCCGTGAAGCCGAACGGCGCGAAGGGGTGCCAGTTGTCGGGATTGACGTAGAACGCGCCGACGCAAATCACGAACA
>CAXTNS010000135.1:0-476 GCA_964245465.1 uncultured Thermoanaerobaculia bacterium | reverse complement strand
CCTTGATCCCCACGAGCAGCGTGTTCACGCTCGCGCTCTCGCGGATGCCGACTACCAGCACCACCGTGACCAGGGCGACGATCAGCACCGCCGGTACATTGATCCATGACCCGGTGGCGATCAGCTTTCCGAGCTGGGGGTCGTAGTTCACCACGGGGCCGGCCAGGGCATGGGGGAGCTTCCATCCGAAAACGTTCAAAAGGCTCTGGAAATAGCCGGACCACCCGTCGGCTACCGTGGCAGAGCTGACGGCGTACTCCAGGACCAGATCCCAGCCGATGATCCAGGCGAACAGCTCGCCCAGCGTGGCGTAGGCATATGTGTAGGCCGATCCCGCTACGGGGACCATGGACGCGAACTCGGCATAGCACAGAGCCGCGAAGATACAGACGACGCCTGCCACGGCATAGGAAAGCATGAGCGCGGGCCCGGCCGTCTGCTGCGCCGTGGCGCCGGTCGAGACGAAGATGCCGGCG
>CAXTNS010000134.1:724-12555 GCA_964245465.1 uncultured Thermoanaerobaculia bacterium | reverse complement strand
ACCCAGCGCCAAGGTATCACTCGCAAAGAAGGCGAAGGAGCGGTAAACAGATACCTTTCTTTTAAGGTCGATCCCTTCTTGGTTTGCTAAGCCATCTCCTGATGAGGCCGAGTCCTCAGAGTTATTAGACGGACTACGCGACCTCATCTCGTCCATCGAATCCCCAGCCGACCTAAAGGCTCTCCCCACTATCCTTCTTCCCAAGATCGTTCGTATCTGCACACCCAACATCGCCTGCTACTATGAGCCTATAGAGACAAACAAGCTCTCTTTGGCGGCTTCTTTCCCTAAGTCATTCTGGGCACTTGATTCTGTACACCAGGAGTTTCAGTATCGTGACGCGCAATCCTTTGGAATAGGGAAAGCAATTCGAGAGTCTCGAGTCATCCTCATTGATAACCCCGCGGATGCCCAAGCCGCCAACGAATATACGCCTTTCAGCCCTGAGGTCGGAAGCGAGATCATTGCACCTGTGTTAGATGGAGAAACAATACGGGCCGTCTTCATTTTGAGCCGCCTTGGCTCAAACCCTTTCTCTCCGAGAGACACTCGTCTCTGTGAGGCCGTATGTGATCTTCTATCATTAGTCTACAACAACAATACTGAAAGAGAACGGCGCGACCGTAGAATCGATTTCCTAAAGCGCGTATCATCTATCCATTCAGCCGATTTTGATGAGGTTATTGCCTCATTTCTTTCATCCTTTTCGATCCTTGTCCCTGCGCGCTTTGCATCTTTCTGGCTGCACAATAGAATCGATGACACGCTTGTCATTCGCGCATTTTCACCCAGCTCCCTTGAAGGAAGGCCCCTCAAGTTCGACAAAACAGTTTTAGATCTCAGTCATTGCACATGCAAATCGGTAATTAAGACAGGGCAAGCAAGCACATTTTCTGCAAGCCGCAACCCACGCGGAGAAACTCAGCGCTTTGCAGATTTGCTAGACCTTAGCTGGTTCCTGTCTCTTCCTATTGAAAAGAAACCGGGCGATGTTCTAGGAGTTGTAAATCTTTATCCACATTTAGAACGCAGCGAGATTGGCCCCGAGACCCTCGAGATAATGGCGATACTTGCCTCCCAAATGGGTCGGGCTCTTGAAGTGTCGGAAACTCATAGACGCCAACAAATTCAGGCTGCATTTGATAGCGTCTTTTTCGACATGCTCCGCAATGGTGACACGCGGGAGAATTGGGATAATTTGGCTACAATAATTGCCAGAGAATTAGCCTGCGAGGGCTGCTCTCTTTTCTTCTTAACAGAGAATAAGATTCTGGGCTTGCGCGGCAGCACAGGAATTGAAGGTAATCCCTCTTACGATCGCGTTAAATATAATTATGGAGAAGGTCTGACCGGTTCCGCGCTTGCCCAAAATCAACCAGTCATCTACTACCGGGACCATGCCGATCGCCATAAAACCATTCACAAAAGTAAGTTCCGTGAGCGTCTTGCTAGCCCGGGAAAGAGTCGCTCTATCGTAGCAGTGCCAATGCTTGATCGCGGCGGTATTCCAACAGGCATTATTCGATGCAACAATAAGCTTGAGAGCCCCATCAGCCATTCCGGTCGCTTTACCCAGGAAGACGTGCAAATCTTGCAGCTTGTCGGTGTTCTTGTAAGCGACTTAGCCATGAAAACACGTTGGCTCCGTGAGCAGCAAAGAAAAGTTGAGGGTTATGTCCATAGTCTTCATCATGAGATTCTTAGCCCCGTTGATGGTATTCTCACTCAAATGGACTGGCTTCAGAGGGAGGTACTAACACCTCTTGGGCGTGCTGGCACACGTGACCCTGAACTCGTGCAGAGAAGAGCCAACGACATCGTCGAAGCCGCTCGGCAGATTGAAATGATCATCAAAAGTATTGGCGCGCTTGACGAAGATGTCAAACCTATACGCGAGGACGTAGATTTTCTTGACCTTCTATATACTGCTAGAGGATGGCTTACTCATGAAGCCCGCCGAGCTTCTATTCAAATAGATGTAGATTATATTGCAGATCCCTTAGCTAACGTTGACAAGAGGCAAGCAATGCGCGTTCTCTATAACGTCCTCCAGAATGCGCTAAAGTATGTAGATGAAAGGGAGCGTAATCATGTTGTAAAAATTCGCCAAGCGCCCATTGCTGGTCGATTTGTCCTTGAAGTCGAGGATAACGGGATTGGAGTGTTGCCTGAAGATGTCGAACGTATCTTCGGTCGTAATGAGAGAGGAGTAAACGCAAAGCGCGTTTATCCTGCCGGCGCAGGCCTTGGTCTCGCATTCTGCCGCAAGATTTTACTAGCCCATGGCGGAAATATCAGCGTTAAGAAGCTTGCCAAGCCAACCATCTTCCAACTTGACTTCGGGAAGCAATCATGAGCACTATTATATACATAGACGATGAAGTGAACACCGAAAAAGAGCAGATAAAAATCGAATTTTTACAAGAGAATGGTTTTATGGTTGTGCCCGTGCGCGAGGTTGGGCAGGTAATGGGTGCCTTACAACGCCACTCTCAGGCAGACTTAATTATTCTAGATATACTCATGCCGCCGCATGATACTTACTCGCTTGAAGAAACCAATGACGGAGCAGACACCGGCCTTAGACTTTTAGCCGACCTGCGCAAGAATTATCCGTCCATACCAATTATCATAGTAAGCGTTAAGAGCCCCTTAGAGGTTTACGAAAGTAAAAGTAAATTTAAAGTTGAGGGCTACCTTTACAAGCCAGTACTTCCGATTGATATACTAGATGAGATACAACGTGTTCTGCGAAGAAAGGGCGTGAGGTAAAATAGAGATGGAATTGCTTGGAAATCTGGCCAAAGACTTCTTCGAGTCGGTAAGTAGCAATGCTGTCCCCTTAGCGCTGGCACTAGCGTATATCGTCGCGAAAATTTCAATTAAAATGGGCGCACGTGGAATCGTGCGCGACCCAATTAATCCTGGTGAGGTAATCGCTTGGTTTGGCGTGGACGCCGCAGCTCTTTCCTTAACGTTTTCTGCGGGCGCAGAAATCACAAAGACGTTCACAAAGGATGGCGCCGTAATGTGGTACTTCTTGCTCATTTTTTGCCTTATAATGACTGTGCTGGCGTACACGCTTTTTTTGAAAGGGAGGAAAGCCGAGATTAATGCTGGTTGGCGCCGCAAGATGATGATGAGTTCGGGAATATGCATGGGCCTCTTCTTTGGAGGTGCTCCCTTACTTGGAACTGCTTCAGTTATGCTGGCCTAACGGAGATTTGCATGAAAGATCCTGAATGGGTGGTGCGGACTCTTTTTCTTGATAATGCTTTGTTGTTGTTAGTGCTTTCGGTTGGATGGATTGCCGTCCTTCCTAGCCTTAAATTACTACGGCAGACCTTCCTCGGCATCATTGTCATGTTGCCGGGAATGTTGTATGTATCATTGCGTGTTATTCAGTCACGCTGGCATCGTTTGCGTGCAGCCAGCCTACCTAATTATCATTCGGCTAAAGTTATGTCCCGGCGGGCTGCGGAGTTGGACAAGCAGCTGGCTTGGCTCTATTTGAAGGTGAACGATCTCGCAATACCTTCGCGAAGTAGGCGCGGAATGGGTTTACGTATACTTCTTTTCCCGTTTCCCGATTCTGCCATTCGACAGGAGGCACGCCGACTAATGAGAGGCGCAAGAATTTTACTGGGCGAGTATTATAGTAGCGCTGCGCTGGCAGATGAAATATCGAGAAGGGATGCAGGGAAACTGTTCAAGCATCTTCAAGATATTCGCGCCCGAGCCGGGTCAAGAAAAAGCCGCCGTGCCGCGTGATGGCGGCAAACAGTGAGTAACGGAAGTACCCCAGGTCGAATAGCAGGAGTCGCCCTTGACCCACTGTCCAGCGCGCAAAACCGGACCGTCGCGAACCCTCTCGGAGGTGATTTTGACCCGTTGCGCCCCCCTGCCGCGGACGTTGAGAACCGTATGCAGTTTCACGGCAGCCAAGGTGTGATTGGTGTGGCAGGCAGGCCAATGAGGCCAACGCCCCAAATGGGTGCCACCCTACCGGACACAAGACCGGCCCCCCAAGGGACAAAGTGCCACCCAAGGGGACAAGGAACCCTCGCCAAGATCCCCCGTACCAGCACTCCCGGATAGCGTTTCGCGCCAGTCACCCGAAAAGCTTCGCTGAGGACGTCCAAAAAGGCGAAGTATACTTCGGCAATTTCGCCCGAAATCACCCTGCCGGACACACCTCTACCGTCCTCTCCTCGAGAAAGTGCTGAAGGACGGCTGTGGGGCTCAGCAGCGGACGGAACTCTTTCCACCCACTATAGGCAGCTCGGGCGGGAAGCTCACGGTCGGGAACCGAGCACCCAGTTCGCCCTTCCGGAGTTTCTCAGCGGCTTCCCGGTAAGCGGCTACGAACAGGGCGTACGCCTCCCAAAAGACGAGACGGGCGGCCTTGGTCGCGGCGTGGACGAGCGGAGCGGGTGACTTCTTGGGGTACTCGGGGTGATTGTGGGGATTTTGCGCCAGGATGGCGGCGACGCCGAGGGCTGGCTTGCCCTCCCTCTTCCTCTCCACGGCGGCTTCGGTCTCGATCTCCTCGACCAGATGGGCCACGCGCTGCCTCTGCTTCTCCGGAGAGAGATGCCGCCAGCAGGGGAGAGGATCGAGCGTGAAGGTCTCAGGCGTCGCGAACTGACTCGGATCGATCTCCTGTCCCCGGTTCCGGGCGCGGGTCTCCTGATCCCTTTCGCGCCAGATGCCTTCCAGCGGCTCGCCCGTGAGGAGCGTGCGGACACAGTGGGCTCCCGGCCAGTCCTCCAGACGCTCGACGAGGCCCTCCTTGCAGCCATGCGCCAGGATGTACTTCAGGCGCTCGATCTGGGCCGGCTCCTCTCCCGTGACCGGGATCGCCTGGTATCTCCTGGGGAAGACCTTCTCCTTCCAGCCGGAGAGACGGCCTGCCTCCCGCGCCAGCTTGGAGAGGAAGAGGCCCATGAAACCGCTGAGTTGCTGGGCGTCGTCCACCTCCAGCAGGAGGTGAAAGTGGTTGGACAGGAATGCGAAGCCACAGCAGCGGACACCGTGGAGCCGCTGGGCGCGGCCGAGCGCTCCCAGAACCGTCTTCTTCATCGCCGGCGTGGGCAGCAGGAGGAACCGGCCGTGGATCGTCCGGTCGGTCACCTCGAACAGGGTCTTCTCTTCGGGCACGAAGCGGAGCTTTCTCATAGTGCCCGGAATAGACGTAAAAAGTTTGGGACTTTTGGAAAACCCCCGCCGGGCTTGAGTTTGCGAGACGGATTTCGCCTCGGTTCGACATTTTTAAAACGGTAGTGGGTATCTGGAGGGACCGAGCCGGCCTCCCGCGGCATGGCCGGGAGCAGCGCTCGCCCGTGACGGAAAAGGCGACGGAAACGCGCATCTTCAATCTGGGAGAACTTTCTTCATCTCCCTTGGAGGTAAACGACGTCCAAGTCCGCCGTCCGCCTGTCCTTCAGCCTGCTCTTGCTCCTTGCCGCGGTGATTTCCATCGAGCCCAAGCTGGCCGAAGCGGCCTGCTTCTATCCGAGGTCGGTCGAAACCAATTACTACGCCTGGATCGACAACACCGATCCAACCTGGTACTCCTGTGCCCAGCCGATCATCAGCCCCTGCTGCGCCTACTTGCACTGGGGGCCGATCGGTGGCACGTTCCGGGACTGCGAGGGCAATGTAACTTCGTGGGGCGACACCACGACATGCACGGGTCCGGACAATACGGAGCGCAACTTCGAGATCTGCGAGCCGATCTGCGAATAAGGCTGCTGGGCGCGGGCGCTCTCGCCGGCTCCTGGCTAGAGCGCCCGCGGCTCACACCCATCCGTGATCCCGGGCGTAGATCGTCAGCTCCACCCGGCCTTCGATCCCCAGCTTCTCGTAGACGTTGTGCAGGTGGACTTTCACCGTGCCTTCGGTGATGTGGAGGGCCTCGGCGATCTCACGGTTGTGGTGGCCGGTGGCCGCCAGGCGGACGATCTCCATTTCGCGGGCGGAGAGGGCCAGCCGGCCCGGCCGGGCGACGCCGTCCTTGTCGAGGATTCCCTCGATGGCGCGGGTGAGGAAATCGTCTTCCAGCCAGCGGCCACCCGCGTGGACGGTGCGCAGGCAGCGGATCAGGAGCTCCGGGGCCATCTCTTTCAAGACGACACCGCGGGCTCCCAGGCGCAGGGCTTCCATCAGCTCGTCCTGGTTGACGGAGCCGGCCAGCAGGACCGCCCGGGTCGGCAGGCCTTCCCGGCGGATCTGCTCGAGCACGTCGAGGCCGCTGCCGCCGGGCAGGCGGACGTCGAGCAGGAGGATGTCCGGCTGGTGGAGGCGCACGGCTTCCAGGGCCTCCCGGGCGTTGACGCAGCGGGCCACGATCTCCAGATCCCCCTCCAGGCGGAAGAGCCGCTCCAGTCCTTCGAGGACGATGGGATGGTCGTCCACCACCACGAGGCGGATTCCCTCGGTCGTCTCCGTCACCTCGCGCCTCCCGGGGCCGGCAGGCGCATCTCCAGCCGCGTCAGGCCCGGGTTGGAGTCGATGGCGATCGAGCCGCCGAGGGCGGAGAGGCGCTCCTTGAGGCTCACCGGCCCCAGCTTGCGGCGGTTCAGCTCCTCATGGCCGTAACGGCCGGTGAAGGGGAAGCCGCGGCCGTCGTCGGTCACGGTGACGTTCAGGGTCCGGTCCTGCCAGGAGACCTCGACGCGGACGTTGGCGGCCTCGGCGTGCCGGGCGACGTTGAACAGGGACTCGCGCAGCAGCCGGTAGAGCTGGCGGAGGAACGCCTCGGAGAGCTGGCCGTCGAGGTTCTCGAACTGGAAGCTCACGTTGAGGTCCCACAGGCGCTTCAGCCGGTCGGCCAGCTCCGCCAGCCGCTCCTGGAGGTCCCGCGGACCGCTCAGGGTCCGGGGCCGCGGCATGGGCTTCAGCTCCTCGATGAAGAAGCGCAGGTCCCGCTGGTCGGCGGCGATGAGGCGCTGGACCTCCCGGAGTTGGACCCGCGCGGCCGGCAGGTCCTCTTCCATGAGCCGGGCCAGGGCCTGGAGTTGGAGGGCCGTCCCCGTGAGGGACTGGAGCATGCCGTCGTGGAGGTCGCAGGCGAGCCGGACCCGTTCCTCGGTGACCGCCGCCGTGCGCAGCCGCCGGGTCAGGTAGAACTGGTCGAGCTCGGCGGCCACCCGCTGGGCCGCGATCTCGCCCAGGACGAGGTGGTCCGGCTCGCAGTCCGGGCGGTCGAGAACGAAGAGGTGGCCCTGGACGATCTCGCCCTGTACGGACCAGGAGACCGCCCTTTCCACGGCGAACCGGCTCCGCAGGCTCTCCTCCAGGGACTCGCCGGAGGGAGCCTCGCGGGACCGCTCGACCCGGCCATCCGACCGGTGGGCCAGATGGAGCCACGGCTCGTCCGTCTCCTCCCAGGCCAGCAGGACGCGCGGCGCTTCCAGGAGGCCCGCCACCTGGGCCAGGAGGCGGTCGAGCAGTGCGTCGGAGTCCTGGAGAGGATCGCGGGGCCAGGCCGCGATCTTCAGCATCTCGCGGCTCAGGCGCTCGCCACGGCTTTGCGAGAAACGCTCGAAGTCCATGTTCCTCCCCCGGTGGCCCCGGCGATATATCGAGAGGTATAGAAGAAATTATAGCTGGAGGCGAGTGGATTTCGGCTCCGCTATTCTATAAGTTGAACGGTCTCATGCGTGAGAACCGCCTCCGCATTCTGCTCATCGACGACGATCCGGACGACCGCGCCCTCGCGAGACTCGTGCTGGAACGCGAGATGCCCGAGGTCGCCGTCGAGGAGATCACGGACGCGCTGGCGTTCGCCCAGGCCTGCGGCCGGCGGGGCTTCGCCCTCGTGATCGTGGAGCGGGAGCTGCGGTGGGCGGACGGTCTGGCCATTCTGTCGCTGCTGAAGAAGGACTGGCCCGAGGTGCCGGTGATCCTGTTCACGGCCTATGGCAACGAGGAGGTGACGCTACGGGCGATGCGCCTGGGGGCGAGCGACTATCTGGTCAAGAAGCCGGCCAACTTCCTCCGTCTGCCCCTGGCCGTACGGTCAGCCCTGGACCGGGGCCGCTCCCATCTGTTGTCTGGTGGGGCCAGCGCGGCGCCCCTGGAGTCGCTGCTCGACCGGGCCCAGGTGGCGGTCTTCAGCGCCACGCCCGAGGGGCGGCTGCTCGACGCCAGCCCGGGGTTCCTGCTGCTCCTGGGGGTCGCGAGCCTGGAGGACGCCGCCCGGCTCGATCTCAGGCCGCTCCTGTCCGCCGCGGCGGGTCAGAAGGAGGGGAAGAGCGGCGCACGGGAGGTGCGGCTGCGGCGGGCGGACGGGCGGCCGATCTGGGTGGAGGTGATCGGTACGGCCGTCCGCGACGCCGAAGGCCCCCGGATCGCCGGGCTGGTCGAGGACGTCACCGCCCGCAAGCAGGCGGAAGAGGAGGTGGCCGCGCGGTCGGCCCAGCTCCGGCGTTCCAACGAGGAGCTGCTGCAGTTCGCCTCCATGGCCTCGCACGAGCTCCAGGCGCCGGTCCGCATGATGGAGCGGTACACGCGGCTCCTCCAGGAGGAGCATGGGGGGCAGCTCGGGACCAGCGGCGATGAGATGATCGGCATCGTCGTCAACGCCGCGAGGCGGCTGAGCTCGCTGATCGACGACCTGCTGGCGCTCTCGCGGGTCGAGAGCCGTGAGCAGCGGCTGGAGACCGTCAGTGCCGAGGGGCTCCTGGAGCGCACCCTGGCGAACCTCCAGGAGGCCATTGAGGAGAGCGGCGCCGCGGTCACGCACTCCCCTCTGCCGGAGATCGAGGCCGACCCCTCCTTGATGGTTCAGCTTTTGCAAAATCTCGTCGGGAACGCGATCAAGTTCCGTGGCGCGGAGGCCCCCCGGGTGCACGTGGCCGCGCGGCGGGGGCCCCGCGAGTGGATCTTCTCCGTGCGCGACAACGGCCGCGGGATCGATCCCGGCGAGGCGGAGTCGGTCTTCACCATCTTCAAACGCCTGCACCCCGAGGTGCCGGGCAGCGGCATCGGCCTTGCCATCTGCCGCAAGATCGTCGAGCGCCACGGCGGGCGCATCTGGGTGGAGTCCGAGCCGGGCCGCGGCTCGAGCTTCCTCTTCACTCTCTCCGCTCCGCGAGAGGGATCTTCGTAGAAGAGAAGATAAGCTCCCGGGCTTGCAAAAAATCGTTCGAACGCATGTGTTATCATCCTTGCCGACCTCGTAGTCGCTTTCTTTCCTGGGAGAGTTGGCCATGGTGGCGCCGCCGGGTATAGGACCGGCCGGCGATTTGCGCGGAGTTGCGAGGCATGACTGTTGGGGAAGCGATCACCATCCTCATGGTGGAAGATGATCCAGGCGATGCTCGCCTGATCCGTACTCTGTTGGACCGCACCGCTCTCAAGCCCCTTCACCTCACGGCCGTCGATCGCGTTGCCAAGGGCGTGGAATTCCTCCGCCACAACGGCAGGGTGGACGTCGTGCTGCTCGACGTTTCCCTGCCGGACAGCCGGGCGGGCACGCTCGACTCCCTGACGCGGATCCAGGAGGCGGCGCCGGACCTGCCGCTCCTCCTCCTGACCGGCATCGACGACGAGGAGCTGGCGGTGCGGGCCGTGCGCGAGGGGGCTCAGGACTATCTGGTCAAGCAGAAAGTCGACGCCGGCCTGCTGGGGCGGGCGATCCGGTACGCCATCGAGCGCAAGCGGGCCGAGGTGGCCCTGCGGGAGAGCCAGGAACGCTATGAGCTGGCGGTCCGGGGCGCCAAGGATGGTCTCTGGGACTGGGACCTCCGGCAGGACCGCATCTACTTCTCGCCGCGCTGGAAGTCGATGTTGGGTCTCGAAGAAGGGGAGGTCGGCGAGGATCCGGCGGAGTGGTTCGACCGGGTGCACCCGGACGACCTGCCCACGGTGCGGCTGGCGCTCTCGGAGCACCTGACCGGCCGGGTGCCGGCCTTCGAGAGCGAGCACCGGATGCTCCACGCCGGCGGCGGGTACCGCTGGGTCCTCACCCGGGGGCTGGCCGTGCGCCCTAATGGGAGCAATGGCGGCAATTGCGATGGGGCCTACCGGATGGCGGGCTCGCAGTCGGACATCACCGCCCGCAAGGCCGCCGAGGAGCGCCTCCTCCACGATGCTTTCCATGATCCCCTGACGGGCCTGCCGAACCGCGCCCTGTTCATGGACCGCCTGGGCATGGCCATCGCCCACGCCAAGCGGCGGTTGAGCTACACCTTCGCCGTGCTGTTCATCGACCTCGACCGCTTCAAGAACGTCAACGACAGCCTGGGCCACGGCGTGGGCGACGAGTTGCTGGTGGCGGTGGCCCGGCGCCTGGAGTCGTGCCTGCGCCCGGGCGACACCGTGGCGCGCCTGGGCGGCGACGAGTTCACCATCCTGCTCGACGAGGTGGCCGACGTCGAGCACGCCGTCCAGGTCGCCCAGAGGATGCACCGGGAGATGTCGCGGCCCTTCCGGGTGCAGGGGCACGAGGTCTTCGTCACCATGAGCCTGGGCATCACGGTGGGCGCGGGCGGGGACTATGACCGTCCCGAGGACGTCCTGCGCGACGCGGACACGGCCATGTACGGGGCGAAGACCTCCGGCAAGTCAAGGGACGCCGTCTTCGATCCCAACATGCACGACCGGGCGGTGGCCCTGCTGCAGCTCGAGACCGACCTGCGGCGGGCGGTCGAGCGCTCGGAGTTCGAGATCCACTATCAGCCGATCATCTCGCTCTCGTGCGGCAAGATCGACGCCTTCGAGGCTCTGCTGCGCTGGCGCCACCCCCGGCGCGGCCTCCTCTGCCCGGACAGCTTCGTGCCGGTGGCGGAGGACACGGGGCTCATCGTCCCCATCGGCTGGTGGGTCCTGCACGAGGCGTGCAGCCAGCTCGCGGACTGGCAGTCGCGGCCCTGGGGCGGCGAGCACCTGGCCGTGACCGTCAACCTCTCGGGCCGGCAGTTCATGCAGGGGGACCTGGTCCAGAGGATCGAGGACATCCTGTACCGGACGGGGATCCGGTCGGGCAGCCTGCGGCTGGAGATCACCGAGAGCACGATCATGGAGCAGGCCGAGGAGGCGGTCGAGAAGCTCCTGGCCCTGCGCCGGCTCGGGGTCAAGCTCTACATCGATGACTTCGGCACCGGTTACTCGTCGCTCAGCTATCTCCACCGCCTGCCGGTGGACGCCCTGAAGATCGACCGCTCCTTCATCAGCGAGATGGACAGCGGCGGCGGCGACGAGCGCTCGGAGATCGTGGGCACCATCGTCACCCTGGCCCGGACTCTCCGCATGGACGTCGCCGCCGAAGGCATCGAGACCGCCGAGCAGGTCACCCGCCTGCGCGCCCTCGCCTGCCACTACGGCCAGGGCTATTTCTTCTCCAAGCCCCTGGGCCGCACGGCCGCCGGCGGTCTGATCCAGGCTGGCGCGAGCTGGTAGGGGAAGCTCCGCGATCCCCTCGCGGTGGGCATCCGTCTTCCTGAAAGGCGGGGTACACTGTGCGGGATGGACGAGGAGAAGGGGCCAGAGCGCAGAGCGGAGGGGGATCGGCAGTCATCGCAGTCGCCCCAGGTCTCGCCGCTGCTGTTGTCGATGTTCGGACGGTATTGCGAGCGCTTTCTCGCGCGCAACTTCCACGCCGTCCGCCTCTCGAAGTCGCAACGGCCTGACCCGGTGGCCGTCCGCGGCAAACCGCTGGTCGTCTACTTCAACCACCCTTCGTGGTGGGACCCCCTGATCTGCTTGCAGCTCGCGGCGCAGCTCTTCCCAGAGCGCCGGCATTACGGGCCCATCGACGCCAGCGCCCTGGGCAAGTACAAGTTCTTCGAGAAGCTGGGCTTCTTTGGCGTGGAGCCGGGCACGGC
>CAXTNS010000134.1:0-714 GCA_964245465.1 uncultured Thermoanaerobaculia bacterium | reverse complement strand
GCCCGGGGCGCCCGGCGGTTCCTCGCGGTGTCCCAGGAGATCCTGAGCCGGCCGGACACGGCCCTCTGGATTGCCGCTGAAGGCCGCTTCACCGACCCGCGCGAGCGGCCCATCCAGTTGCGCTCGGGGATCGGCCACCTGGCTTCCAAGGTGCGTCAGGCCGTGCTCCTGCCGCTGGCCATCGAGTACCCGTTCTGGGAGGAGCGGTTCCCGGAGGCGCTGGCCCGCTTCGGCGAGGAGGTGCCCACGGGGGACGCCGACCTCGGGGCGGGCGATTGGACGCCGATCCTGGAAAGCCCCCTGGAGTCGGCCCTGGAAGCCTTGACCACTGAGTCGATTGCCCGCGACGCGTCCCGCTTCGAGGTGCTGCTCGGCGGCACCGCCGGGGTGGGCGGGATGTACGACACGTGGCGGCGCCTGAAAGCCCGCTTCACGGGCGAGCGATTCCGGCCCGAGCATGGGGACGAGGACCTGCCGCCTCCCCGGAGGAAGGCCTGAGCCCGCTCGTCCTGGCCGGGGCCTGCACCCTTTGCGCCCTGTTTCCGGCGCTCGTCTTCCGCAGGAACCTGAACCTCTACGCGCCGCCCCCCTCGGCCGGCCCAGTCCCGTCCGTGGCCGTCCTGCTCCCCGCCCGCAATGAGGAGGGATCGATCGCGGGCGCCGTCGAGGCCGCCCTGGCGCGCCGCGGGGGGGAGCGGGAGGTCGTGGTGCGGG
>CAXTNS010000133.1:6494-12574 GCA_964245465.1 uncultured Thermoanaerobaculia bacterium | reverse complement strand
CTCCCTCCCAATCCCCCGCCAGTCCCCGTCCATCCACGGGAAGGCGGAGGGATCGACCACCTGGGACGGCCCGTGCGGCCCCTCCGGCTGGAACCGCGGGAGATTCCGTTGCGGAGCGCGAGACCTTCATCACCATCGGAGCGAGGAGAAATGCAGGGGGCGTGCCGGGGTTGGCGATAATAGAAACGTTCGAAAAGGAGAACCGATGCCTTCCCGTCCACGCTCCCGAGAGGAGGGACGCGGAGGCGGTGCTGGCGAGGATCGAGAACCTCCTCGGTCCCGCCGAGGTATCCTACGCCGTCCCATCCGCCGAGAGATCGACCTGCGCGACACCTCGACCCGGCCCGAGGCAGCGGGCATCGACGCCGTCCTACGGGGATGGTCCGACACTGGCTGGGCGGACGCGGAGTTGGAGCGGCACGGGATTGCGTTGTTCGAGGGATTGTACAGGGCTCTTGGAGCGGCGCATCTATCGGGAACCTGATTCTCTGTTATGATGCCGATCATGGACGAAAACCGCCCGCCGTACAGCCTCAAAGCCCTTGGGACCGCGGGCGCGGCTCTGCGCTTGCCGGGGCGCGGCGCCTTCCCGGATGTTGATGACCATCTGGTCGAGCCGGAGGTGACGCGCGACGAGATGATCGGCGGCGTCCGCGTGGTGGCTTCTCCAGCCCATCCACCCCATGCCGACCGGCACACCGATCTGGATTACGTCCTGCGGGCGCACGTGGCCCCCGGCTATCGTGCGTCGACGGACCTGCTCACCCGCCACGACGAGGATTCGGATTTCGCCAGCGACGCCTGCGTGCGCAAGGAGGGGAGGGATCCGGACACCGGTGGACGCTACCTGGAGGAGGTCGCTTTCGAAGTCGTCTCCGAGCAGAACGAGCGGTATGTGACGGAGAAGGCACAGCGGATGCACCGGCGGGGTGTGCGGCGGATCTTCACGGTCTGGATCAAGACTCAGCGAGTCTGCGAGTGGTCGTCCGAAAAGCAGAGCTGGTGCCCCCTGGATCGAGAATCCCGGATCGAGGACCGGTGCCTGGCGGCGCCGATCGAGGTGGCCGCCCTGCTCGATGCGGCCTTGGCGGACAACGCGGTGGCCGAGGCCCTGGCCGCCAAAGGCAACCCGGTGATTCAGGAGCGGGAAGCTGAGGCGGAAGCCAGGGGAGAAGCCAGGGGAGAAGCCATCGGAGAAGCCATCGGAGAAGCCAAGGCCATCCTCAAGGTCCTGGAAGCCCGCGGGATCGCCGTGAGTGAGGCGCAACGGCAGGAGATCCTGGGCTGCCGCGACTTCGATCGGCTGGACCAATGGCTGCGCCGGGCCACCCAGGCTTCGTCCGCCAGCGAGCTCGTGCCAGGTCTCTAAGCCTCTGAACTGCAAGGACTGAAGAGGAAGTCGGCCCGGCACGGGGATGCCGGCGGTCCAATTCCTGTGAAACGCAATGGCGTCGGACTGCATTAAAATAGGAACAGGAGGCTCCAGACATGCTCTCTCTTCGCCGCGCTTTAATTTTGGGCATCACCTGCGCCGTTCTTCCCCAGGCCGGCTTCAGCCAGCTTGAGGTTTCCCAGGCTCCCCAGGAAATTCTCGGAGTCCAGGAGGTCCCGGTCACATTCGAGGACCCCCTCGCGGGGATCGACGCCCAGCTCCGCCGGCAAGAGTGGCTGCCGGCCCGCGCCGCCGCCCTGGAGCTCATTGAGAAGACCCGGACTCGCCTGGTGGGCAGCGAGTTGGCCGGCCCCGTCTCCCGGCTGGCCCTGGCCGAGGCGGGCTGGGGGCAGGAGGAGGCCGCCGCCTGGCACTGGCACGTGGCCCAGAACCTCGACCGTTCCATCCTCTCCACCCAGGATCTGGCCTCCTTCGGCGCGGCCGGCGAGATGCTGGCCCGCCATCCCCTGCGCCCGGCGGGCGCGGCTCCCGCGGGCCTGGCCGTCTTTGAACCGGAGGACTCCCAGGTGCGCGCCGGACGCCGCCTCCAGGGGGAGATCCCCAAGCTGACCCAGGACATTGCCGTCCTCCCCGTCCCGAAGAGCCTGCGGGTCCAGGTCGTGGTGGATTCCGAAGGCCGTCCGAGCGAGCCCGTGGTCCTCGCCGGCGGCGTCCCCGGCATGGTCTGGGAGGTGCTGGAAGGCCTGCGGGACTGGCGCTACGAGCCAGCCCGGAAGGGAGAGGCCGCGGTCGCCGTCTTCCGCACGGTGTCGGTCAACAATCCTTCTGAAAAGCCGCTGGCCGGCTTCACCTCTTTCTCGAAGCAGCGCGCCGAGGCGGAGAGCCTGGTGCGGGCCGGCCGCTGGCGGGGCGCCAGCCGGCTCGGCGACAAACTCTGGGAAGCGACCTTGAGCTCCCCGGGGAACACCCTGCGGGACCTGGCCGCCGTGATGACCCTGCGCGCCCTGGCCGATGCCGGCCTGGGCCGGGAGAGCCAGGCGGTCTGCCGCTGGCAGGCGGCGCAGCATCTCGATCCCGACCTCTTCAATGCCGACCTTTCCCAGTATGGAACCGCCGGCGCGCTCCTGGAGAAGAACCGTTGGGGCGAGGCGCCCGCGCAACGTTTCGACGGCTACGTCGCTCCCAGGGCCCAGCACAAGATCGAGGTCCCGCAAGCCAGCCGCGTTCTGGCCTTGAAGGGCACGATCGAGATCGCCGCCATCCGCGGCCGGGACGGCGGTCTGCGCCAGCCTCTCCTCCTCAGGGCGGGCAGCCTGGACAGCACCCTGCTGGAAGGATTCCGTGCCTCGTCTTCCAACAGCGTGGCGGTCTTCGCGTCCCGGCTCGTGGCCCTCAACGCTCTCGACGGTGTGTGCGACTGGAGCTTCGGCTCCGGCTATACGTACACGAGTCAGGTCGTCTTTGGCGTCCCCTTCGACATCACCCCCAGTAGCTTCGTCCCGGCCAACCAGAGCGGCTGGAGGGCAACCGGCATCCCGGGCTACGGATCTCCACGTCACTATCCGCAACCGAGCCCGGACGGCGCGCGGACTCCGGTCCCCCAGCCACCCAACTCAACGTTCTGGCCTCCGAGGTGAGACTTCGCCACTCTTGGACATCGCGAGTGGTAAGATGTCCAAGAGGTGACAAATGGCGAAAGTCATGACAAAACTAGGCGAAGGTGGCAGGCTCGTCATACCCGTGGAATATCGGAAAGCTCTTGGCGTAGACACGGGGGACGAGCTCGTGCTGGTTCTCGAGGACCAATCGATTCGCGTAGTGACTCCTCAGGAGGGTATCCGGCGGGCTCAGGCCATTATCCGATCCTATCTTCCCGAGGGTGAGGCCCCACGTCTTTCAGACGAGCTCATCGCGGACCGCCGCCGGGATTCCGAGCTTGAGTAGAGTGGTGTTGGATGCCTCTGCCCTCCTGGCCCTGCTCCATGCCGAGCCTGGCAGCCACAAAGTCGCGGAGAACGTTCCCGGCGCCTTGATCAGTGCGGTCAACCTCTCGGAAGTGGTGTCAAAGCTCATAGAGAGAGGAGTACCCGAGCAGGCCGTGCGGTCAGCCTTGCGGCAGGTGGAGTTGGAGGTCCACCCATTCGATCAAGATCTGGCTTATCAGGCTGGGATCTTGAGGTTGACGACCCGGAGTGCAGGACTTTCTTTTGGCGACCGCGCCTGCCTTGCCCTGGGCCAGAGGCTCGCGGCGCCCGTCCTCACGACGGAGCGGAACTGGAAAGAGCTCGACGTCGGGGTCGAAGTCCGGGTTATTCGCTAGCTGCTACAATCCGCCCGCAAATGCCCCAGGTCCAACTGCTTCCGACGACCGACCGGCTCTTGCGCCGGGTCGACGCCATGGCGGGCCAGCCGGTGGTGATGCTCGTGGACCTGGTGGCGGACGTCTTCATCACCGGCACTCCCAAGCGGATCAGCCGGGAGGCGCCCGTGCTCATCCTCTCGTTTCAGGGCGAGAAGCTGACTCCGGGCGGCGGGGCCAACGCCGTGGCCAACGTGGCCGCTCTCGGCGGGCGGCCTCTTCCGCTGGGGATCGTGGGAGACGACCCGCATGGCCGGAACCTGCTGGCGGATCTCGAAGGGCGGGGGATCGAGACGGCCGGGATCGGAGTACGCTCCGGGTACCGGACGCCCACCAAGGTCCGCATCCTCGGCGGCGGCAAGCATTCGATCAAGCAGCAGATCGTGCGCTATGACATCGAGGAGACGCTGGTCCTGACGGAGGCGGAGCGCGGACGCTTTTCCGTCATGCTGGACCGCTGGGCTGGCGACGCGCGGGTCGCGATCCTCTCCGACTACGGCTACGGCACCGTGGAGCCGGGGCTGCTGACCCGGGTGCGGGCCGCCCTGGGCGAGCAGGCGACGCTTCTCGCGGACAGCCGCTACCGTCTGCTCGAATTCACGGGGCTCGACGGCGCCACGCCCAACGAAGAGGAGGCCGAGGCTCTCCTCGACGCGCCGATCAACGACGACCGGGACGGGCTGGAGGACGCCGGCCGCCGACTGCGGGAGCGGCGGGGCGCGCGCTTCCTCCTGATCACCCGGGGGAGCCGCGGGATGAGCCTGTTCCAGCCCAGGACCTCGGTCCACCTCCCCGTCTCCGGCACCGACCAGGTAGCGGACGTGACCGGCGCCGGTGACACGGTGATCGGCACGTTCGCCCTCGCCCTCGCCGCCGGGGCCGACCCGCTGGAGGCGGCGCTCCTCGCCAACTACGCGGGCGGCGTGGTGGTGATGAAGATGGGCACCGCCACCTGCTCGCCCGAAGAGCTGAAGCGGGCGGTCGAGACCGATCCCCGCTCCCTGGAGGAGATGCGGTGGGGCCGGTCCTGACCATGTCCGAGCTCCGCCGGCGAATCGCGGAGCTCAAGGCCTTGGGCAAGAAGGTCGCCTTCGCCAACGGCCATTTCGACCTCCTCCACGTGGGTCACCTGCGCTATCTCCAGGCCGCCCGCGCCGAGGGGGACGCGCTGGTCGTGGCGATCAACGACGATTCCTCGGTCGAGCGCCTCAAGGGTCCCGGCCGGCCCGTGGTGCCCGCGGCCGAGCGGGCCGAGTTGCTGGCCGCGCTGGCGCCGGTCGACTTCGTGGTGGTCTTCGACGGCGACTCCCCCGCTCCCCTGCTGGCCGATCTCCAGCCGGATGTCCACTGCAAGGGCACGGATTACGGTTCGCCCGAGCGGGTGCCCGAGTATGAGACCGTCCGCGCCTACGGCGGCCGCACGGCCCTGGTGGGCGATCCCAAGGACCACGCGACGAGCGATCTGATCACGACCATCAAAGCCCTCCCGGAGAAGGGTTGAGGATCCTCATCGTCCGCACCAGCGCCCTGGGCGACGTCATCCACGCCCTGCCGGTGCTGACGGCCCTGCGGCGCCATCTCCCGGAAGCGAAGATCGGCTGGATCGTCGAGGAGGGGATGGCCCCCGTGCTCTCCGGCCATCCGGACCTCGACGAGCTGCTCGTGGTGCGGCTGCGCCAGTGGCGCCGGCTCTCCTCGCGGGGGATGCGTGAGCTGGGCGGCTTCCTCTCGGCCCTGGACCGCTTCTCTCCGGACGTGGTGCTGGACCTCATGGGCAACCACAAGGCCGGCGTGCTCGCCGCCCTCACCCTGGCGGACCGGCGGATCGGCTTCGCCCGGCGCTTCCGGCGCGAGCCCTCCTCCGCCGTCTGGATCAGCGAGCCGGTGGCTCCCCGGGGCACGCACGCGGTGGACCGCATGCTCTCGTTGCTCGACGCCCTCGGCCTCCCTCCCGAGCCGGCGGACTTTGGCCCGGAGAAGCTCTTTCGGGAAGAGCCGAAAGGAATCTCCGAATCCTACGTCCTCCTCCATCCTGGAGCCGGCTGGGCCAACAAGCGCTACCCGCCGGCCTGGTGGGGCCAGGCCGCCCGGCTTCTCCAGGAGCGGACCGGAATCCCGACCTGGGTCGCCACCGGCCGCGGGGAAGAGGCCCTCGCCGCCGAGGTGGAGCGGGAGAGCGGCGGCGCGGCCCGGACGGTCGTACTCGGGATAGGCGGGTTGGGCCCGGCCCGCGGCACCCGTACCGGGCGCCCAGGTCCGTCCGGCGACGAGCCAGAGCAACGAGCCGAGGTCGATGAGCAGGATGACGATCAGGATCCACGCCAGCTT
>CAXTNS010000133.1:0-6484 GCA_964245465.1 uncultured Thermoanaerobaculia bacterium | reverse complement strand
ACGATGGGCGCGCTGCACGGGGGTCACCTCGAGCTGATCCGCCGGGCGCGCCTGATGATGGGCGGAGACACCGGCCCGACCCACCTTGCCCAGGCCCTGGGCACGCCGGTGCTCATGCTGATGGGCCCCACGGATCCCGAGCGCCACGGTCCCTACGGCGCCCCGGAACGCGCCCTCTACAAGCGGATGGGCTGCAGCTTCTGCTACAAGCGGCTGGAGGGGACCAAGGCCTGTCTGCTGGAGATTCCGCCGCGCCGGGTGGCCGAGAGGGCGGCGGAGCTGCTCTCATAGCTAAATTCCCATGCCGCATTGCGTTGACCCCCTTTCCCACCGGCTGGTAGACTGCAAGCGTTTCAAGAGATTTAACGGGGGAGCTCGCTCCCAGAAGGACGGGGCCGGCAGCCGGCCCGATAGGTGATTCGCATGGCACCACCTCCGGAAGTCGCGGCACGCCGGCCGCAACCAGCGCAGTCTCAGGTTCCCGACAAGCTCGGCGAGCTGCTGGTAAAGACCGGCAAGATCAACCAGGCCCAACTCACCGAAGCGCTCGCCCTCCAGAAGGACCATGGCGGCCGGCTCGGCACCAACCTGGTCAAGCTCGGGTACATGAGCGACAAGCAGCTCGTCGAGTCGCTCTCCCAGCACTTCAAGGTCCCCTCGGTGGATCTCCAGGGCATGGAGATCGACGATGCCGTCATCAAGATCATCCCGGCCGACATCGCCCGCAAGTACACGATCATGCCGGTCGCCAAGGCCGGCGCCACGATCACCGTGGCGATGATCGATCCCACGAACGTGTTCGCCATGGACGACGTGAAGTTCATGACCGGCTACAAGGTCGAGCCGGTCGTGGCTTCGGAGACGGCGATTCGCGGCTCGATCGACCGCTGCTACGGCTCGACCCACGCGATCGAGCTCAAGAAGGTCATGGAGGACCTCTCCGAGGAGTCCGGGAGCGACCTGGAGGTTCTGGAGGAGGAAGAGGACCTCGACCTCGCGTCCCTGGAAGAGGAGTCCGAGCAGGCACCGGTGGTCAAGCTGGTCAACCTGATCCTGACGGACGCCATCAAGCGCGGCGCCTCGGACATCCACATCGAGCCCTACGAGAAGGAGTACCGGGTCCGCTACCGGATCGACGGCATCCTCTACGAGATGATGCACCCGCCCCTGAAGCTCAAGGAGGCGATCACCAGCCGCGCCAAGATCATGGCGAGGCTCGACATCGCCGAGAAGCGGCTGCCCCAGGACGGCCGCATCAAGATCAAGACCAAGATCTCCGGCAAGACCAAGGACCTCGACTACCGCGTCTCGGTGCTCCCCACCCTCTTCGGCGAGAAGATCGTCATGCGCTTGCTCGACAAGGACAAGCTCATGCTCGACATGACGAAGCTGGGCTTCGAGCCCGAGTCGCTGCGCAAATTCGAGGCGGCGATCCTCAAGCCCTACGGCATGGTGCTGGTGACCGGCCCCACGGGCTCGGGCAAGACGAACACCCTCTACTCGGCCCTCCAGCGCATCAACACGCCGGAGGTCAACATCATGACCGCCGAGGACCCGGTGGAGTTCAACCTCACCGGCATCAACCAGGTCCAGACGCGCGAGCAGATCGGCCTGAACTTCGCCGCCGCCCTGCGCTCGTTCCTGCGGCAGGACCCGAACATCATCCTGGTGGGCGAGATCCGCGATTTCGAGACGGCCGAGGTGGGGATCAAGGCCGCCATGACGGGCCACCTCGTGCTCTCGACGCTCCACACCAACGACGCGCCGTCCTCGATCAGCCGCCTGATGAACATGGGCATCGAGCCCTTCCTGGTGGCCACCTCGGTGCACATGATCGTGGCCCAGCGTCTCGTGCGCCGCATCTGCACCTTCTGCAAGGAGCCGATGGAGGTGCCCGCGGCGGCTCTCGTCCAGGCCGGCTTCTCCGAGCACGAGTCGCGCACGCTCAAGCTCTTCCGCGGCCGCGGCTGCGACCGCTGCAGCAACACCGGCTACAAGGGCCGCGTGGGCCTCTACGAGGTACTGGAAGTCGAGGAAGAGATGAAGGAGATGATCCTCTCCGGCGCCAGCGCCTTCGAGCTGCGCCAGAAGGCCATTCAGAACGGCATGATGACACTCCGCGGAAGCGGCCTCCAGAAGATCCGCGACGGCATGACCACCGTCGAGGAAGTCGTGCGCGAGACGGTGCTGTAGCTCGTGAACGGGTCCATCCAGATAGCCTCTGACGGACCCGTCCGCATCCTCCGCATCCATCGGCCGGCCGCGCGCAACGCCATCGATTCCAAGACGGCCCACGCCCTCCGGGAAGCCTGGCTCGATTTCGACCGGGACCCAGAGGCGCGGGTGGGCATCCTGACCGGCGGCGGCGAGGTTTTCTGCGCCGGGGCGGACCTCAGGGACCTGGACGCCCTAGCCGCCGACGCTGAGGGACCCCAGGGCCCTCTGGGCTTCACCCGCCTCACCGTCTCCAAACCCACGATCGCGGCCGTTGCCGGCTACTGCGTGGCCGGAGGCCTGGAACTCGCCTGCTGGTGCGACCTCCGCATCGCCGACGAGACCGCCGTCTTCGGCTGCTTCGAAAGGCGCTTCGGAGTCCCTCTGATCGACGGCGGCACCCAGCGCCTCCCGCGCATCGTGGGGCTCGGCCGTGCCCTGGAAATGATCCTCACCGGCCGTCCCGTGACCGCCCAGGAAGCCAGGGCCATGGGGCTCGTCAACGAGGTGGTTCCTCCCGGGCAGGCCTTGGAACGGGCCATCGAGATCGCCAGGGCTCTGGCCGATTTCCCCCAGGCCGCCCTCCGCAATGAGCGGCGGGCGGTCTATGAAGGGCTTGGATTGCCGATCGAGGAGGGGCTCCGCGTAGAGGCCCGGTGCGGCAAGGAGACGATGGACAGCGGCGAAGCGGCGGCGGGGGCGAAGGCTTTTCAGGACGGCAAAGGGCGTAAGGGCTCTTTCGAATAGGCTCCAGGGGACCATGGTAGATTCGCGGAGAATGCCCAGGTTCTTCAACACCGCCGGTCCCTGCAATCCCAGAGACCACTACATGCTGCCGCCGGAGAAGCGGCTCCCCAAGATGCGGCCCCTTATCGACCGGGGGCAGTACTTCGTCGTCCATGCCCCCCGCCAGTCCGGCAAGACCACCCTGTTCCGCACCCTGGCTCCGGAGCTTACCGCAGGCGGAGGTTATGCGGCCCTGCTCGCCTCCTGCGAGGTCGCTCAGGCGGCCGGCGGTAACGTCGAGCGCGGTATCCCGGCACTCCTCGACGCCCTCCGGCAGGCGGCACTGATCCACCTTCCGGAAGACCTGCGTCCTCCCGTAGTGGACTCTTCCGTACCGGCCGAGACGAGGCTGCTTGACCTGCTCTCCCAATGGTCCCGCCAGTGCCCGCGCCCGGTCGTGCTATTCCTGGACGAGATCGATTCCCTGTTGGATGACGTCCTGATTTCCGCGCTGCGCCAGCTCCGGAGCGGTTATCCTGAACGTCCCCAGAGGTTTCCGCACTCTTTAGCCCTGATCGGCCTGCGCGACGTGCGCGACTACCGCCTAAAGGTACGTCCTGACGTGCAGACCCTTGGGTCCGCCTCACCGTTCAACATTACCGTCCGTTCCTTGACGCTTCCGAACTTCACCAGAGAGGAGATTGCAGAGCTTTACCAACAGCATACTCAGGAGACTGGACAGGCGTTTACTCCTGAAGCCGTTCATCTAGCCTCTGAGCTCACGGGGGGCCATCCGTGGCTCGTCAATGCCCTTGCTGAGCAGGCTGTCTATGAAGAAGTCCAAGATCCGACAGTCCCGATCGAGGCGTTTCATATCGAGGCCGCCAAAGAAGCCCTGATCCTGCGCCGCGACACCCATCTCGATTCACTGATCGAACGGCTGCGGGAACCGCGAGTGCGTAGGGTCATCGAGCCCATTCTGGCTGGAGAGACCCTGTCAGGAGACGTCCTCAACGACGATGTGCAATTCGCTGTGGATCTGGGATTGGTCAAGCACGCTCCTCGGGGTCTCGCCATTGCCAATCCAATCTACCGGGAAGTGATCCCGCGCGCTTTGACCCAGGTCATGGAGCAGTCGATTACCGCCCCGCCTTCACGTTATGTCGCTGAAGACGGCCGCCTGCACTTCGATCTCCTGCTGGAGAATTTCCGCGCCTTCTGGTGCCAGAACGCTGAAGCTTTTCTCGTCCAGGCCCCCTACTCCGAAGCGGCGGCCCAACTCGTCTTCATGGCCTTCCTTCAAAAGGTCGTCAACGGCGGCGGATTTATCGACCGGGAGTACGCCGTAGGCAGTGGCAGGATCGACCTCTGTCTCCGTTGGCCCTATCCAGGGGGCATCCAGCGTTGGGCTATCGAGCTGAAAGTCTGGCGCGACCGGCGGCCTGATCCGCTCGAAGAGGGTCTGGCCCAATTAGCCGGTTATCTCGACAGGCTGGGGCTGGACCGGGGCACGCTCATCCTCTTTGACATGCGGCGGGACGCTCCTCCCCTGCCGGACCGCTGCAAGGCCTCGGAAACGGGGCCTGGAGTCCGGAGAATCAAGATTCTGCGGCTGTGAGGCTGGGAACCAGCGAAGCCGCCTTCTCTTCTCTGACCGCCAGCGCCGTAGCCCCCAACCGCAGGAAAGCGATCCAAAGAAGGTCCGCCAGCAGCAGGTGAACGATCTGGAGCCAGACCGGCGCCAGGAGCAGGACGTTCACCGCTCCCGCCAGGATCTGGAGCACGACGAGCCCCACCGCCCACCAAGCGAAGCGGTCCGTCTCCGGTCTGACCCGGCTGTTGAGCAGCTTCAGAGCCAGGAAGAAAACCAGCGCCCCGCCCGCGACGGCGATGCCGGGATGGAAAAGCCGCAGCCGGATCAGCAGGTGAGCCGTGGGCGACAGGTCCTGCTCCAGGGCATGAGCGAGCGAAGCCGCGGGAAAGAGCGTGTCCCCCAGAGCCGCGATGGCCCCGCTGACCCCGGCCAGCAGGATCCCGGTGGCGCCCAGCACGAGCCCTCCGCCCAGCAGTCCCTGGCCTCGCACGCGAAACGGCGCCCCGCCGCTGGCGAAGTGGGCGGTCAGCGCCATGGCGCCCAGCAGCAGGAAGGTGTTCACGAGATGGGTCGCCATGAACATCGCCCGGGCCATGGACTGGTTGTCGGCTACCAGCTCGAACAGCACCAGCCCGGCGCCCACGGCGGCCTCGGTGAGCATGAAGAACAGGGAGAGCCCCGCCGCCTTTCGCGCCGCGTGCCCTTTCGGCCGCGCGCGGAAGGCCCACACCAGAAGTCCCACCACCATCAGCAGGGCCACGCCGCTCGTCAGCCGGTGAGAGAGCTCGATGACCGTCTCGATCCTGGGTGCCCGGGGAATGACCTCTCCATTGCACAGCGGCCAGTGGCTGCCGCACCCCGCCCCCGAGCCGGTGGCCCGCACCATGGCCCCCCAGAGGATGACGGCGACGTTGTAGGCGAGGGTGATCCAGGCGTAGCGGGCGAAGCGGTCCATGAGGGGGATGATAACCGGGGAGAGGACCGCCCGTCGAAGTCTCAGAGAGCATAGGACTTGGAGGGCTGGTGTAGAGTAGTTACAAGCTCCGGGAGCGACAGCCCCCCGGCGGCGGAATGGATATCATGATCGAGAGCCTCTCTATTCGGAACTTCAAGGCGCTGCGGGAAGTTGACGTGGCGTTGAAGCCTTTGACGGTAATCGTGGGTCCAAACGCCTCGGGCAAGAGTTCGGTTCTCCAGGCTATCGCACTATTCCTGACCCCCTCGAAGATCCCGAGAGGAGAAGCGCAAGTCCCTTTGCGGAGCTGGAATAGCAGCGAAGGCCCTACCATCGCTGCTGTCGTTGATGGGATTCAACGCAAGCTTGACATTTCCAACCTGGGGGACGGATCCTCAATAGCTTCTCGCTTAATAGAAAGACTAGGCTGGGACGCTGTTCTTCTGGACCTCGAACCTCGTAAGTTGTCAGCCCCTTCTGTCCGGAGGAGCGTAGCTCTCAGTCTTCCCAGCGACGGGGAGGGGCTGTCTTCTCTACTCGGAGCATTGAAGGTAGAAAAACCAGACCGCTTCGACCAGATCGTCAAACGGCTGAGATCAGTGCTTCCCAGTGTCGAGGATGTCCGGCTACGGCCCGTCTCTTTGGAGGCCGGAGTTGGCTATGAAATCATTTTTGACATGCTCGGGGCTCGAGATGTCCCCGCGGAAGCCGCCAGTTATGGAACTCTCTTGACTCTTGGGGTTCTCGCAGCCCTATCGGTCCATGAGGGTTCTCAGGTTGTGCTCATCGATGACCTGGAGAAAGGGCTCCACCCGAAGGCGATGTCGAGCTTCCTGCAGCAGCTTCGCGGGCTTCAGGATTCAAAGCTCCAGATCGTCGCCACCAGTCATTCACCTTATCTCATCGATTGTGTCGAAGCCGACGAGGTCCTACTTACATCGTATCTGTTTACCGCTCCTTCGCCTTCTTTGCGAGTGATACCTTGGCGCTGGGTG
>CAXTNS010000132.1:0-12594 GCA_964245465.1 uncultured Thermoanaerobaculia bacterium | reverse complement strand
CGACGGACGGGTGTATTTCGATATTCCAGAGCTGCTGTCACTCACGCATTTTGACGTCGGCAGCGGGCATACCCTGGGGGAGAGAGGCGGTGAGCCGGCGCATACGCTGAGCATCGCCGAGTTGCCCACCCATACGCACGTCATGCAGGCGACTTCGAACAACGGCACGCAGGTGGTCCCGGTGAGCGCGTATCTCGCGAAAACGATCGATTCCGGCACCGGGACGGGCGTGAACGTCTACATCTCTCCTCAGAACCTGGCAGCCATGAATCCGGCAACGGTCACCAACACCGGTGGCAGTCAGGCGCACTTGAACATGCAACCGTTCCTCACTTTGAGCTTCTGCATCGCCCTTCAGGGCATTTTCCCGAGCCCGACCTAGAGGAGGACCACCATGGCACAACCATACGTCGGTGAAATCCGGATGTTCGCCGGGAACTTCGCTCCTGCGGGTTGGATGTTCTGTGAAGGGCAGCTCCTACCGATCTCCGAAAACGAGACGCTGTTCAATCTGATTGGAACCACCTATGGTGGAGATGGGCAGTCGACGTTCGCGCTGCCTGACTTGCGGGGCCGCATTCCGATCCACCAGGGGAACGGTTTCATTCTGGCAGAGACCGGAGGGGCTGAAGAGATCACGCTCACAGTCAACCAGATCGCTGCCCACAGTCACCCTCTTCTGGCGGCGAACGCCATCGCCAATGACACGAACCCGCAGAGCAACCTCTTGGCGGAATCGTCGCTGGTCACGATGTACCAGGCCGCCGCGCCAACGACGCCGATGGCTGCAGGGGCGATCGGTTCTACCGGTGGCAACCAGCCGCACACCAACTTCCAGCCGTACTTGTGTGTTGACTTCATCATTTCCCTGTTTGGTATTTTCCCGTCGCCAACCTAGGAGGGAGACATGGACCCCTTTGTCGCTGAGATCCGTATCTTTCCGTTCAACTTTGCCCCTAGGGGTTGGGCGTGGTGCGACGGCCAACTCTTGCCGCTCAGTCAGAATACGGCCCTTTTCTCCCTGCTCGGAACCACCTACGGTGGGAATGGGAAGTCGAACTTCGCTCTTCCGGACTTGCAGGGGCGTGCCCCCATGCACCCTGGACAGGGACCAGGGCTCAGCCTCCATGACCTCGGAGAAACCGGTGGCTCGGAAACGGTAACTCTTCTGGAATCGGAGATCCCGAGTCACAGCCATGGTCTCATGTCTCAGGCAGGCGTCGCCAACCGGACGACCCCCGTCGGGAATTCGATTGCTCGCGTTTCGGGTGCGAATCCTTATGTCCCGGGCTCGCCTACTCCTCCGCTCGTGAGCATGTCTGATCAGTCTTTGCCTCCCGCCGGCGGCGACCAGCCGCACAACAACATGCAGCCCTACCTGACGTTCTACTTCTGCATCGCGCTTCAGGGCGTCTTTCCACCGCGAGGATAGCGGCGGTCTGCATGCTCCCGGCTCAGCCGGGAGCATGCCTTTTAATTGTTGTTATTCAAATATCTCAGGTAAAGTGCTGCTCATGAACAACCGCGTCACCCTTCGTCCGATTGGGCCAGACGACATGGAGCTCCTCTGCCGGGTGTACCGGAGCACCCGCGAGGAGGAGCTTGCCATGGTGGTGGACTGGACGGAGGAGATGAAAGAGGCCTTCGTCCGCCAGCAGTTCAACGCTCAGCACGTCTGGTATCAGGAGCACTATGAGGGCGCCACGTTCGACGTGATCCTCGTGGACGGTGTCCCGGCCGGCCGGCTCTACGTGCACCGCCGGCCGAACGAGATCCGGCTGGTCGACATCACGCTGCTGCCCGAGCACCGCAAGGAGGGGCTTGGGACGTCGATCCTTCGCGACCTCATGGCGGATGGGGAGGCGGCAGGCAAGCCGGTGACGATCCACGTCGAGGTCTACAACCCCGCCATGCGGCTCTATGAGCGGCTGGGGTTCAAGCCGATCGAGGAGCGGGGTCCTTATCTACTGATGGAGTGGCGTCCGCCTCAGTTGAACACAGCCTCGTAGAGCATCCCCTGCCGCTGGGGGTCCGGACCGACGGGGACGAGGAAGATCTCCAGCGTCCCTATCGTCTCGTGCTCCATCTGGTAGATGCTCTGAGGGAGGATCGGCCTCAGGGCGCTTCGGAAGAAGACGGAGAAGGGCTCGTTCCGGGGCCCGGGGTGCTGCTCGTGGCGCTTCACTTCAAGGAGCACGGCCTCCAGCGGGCTCTCGCCACCATAGTGGATGCGGAAGAGGGTGCCGAGATGCGCCTCGAACGAAGCCGGCGTAAGGTCCTGCAGCATAGTCGAGCCTCCTTGAGGTGAGCCGCCAACTCTAGATCAACGGCGAGGGAAAATCGACTCCGGCCGCTCAGGGCACGGAATTTGCTTTTCTAGAGCAGGTCGGGCCATGAGGAGAGCTCCCGGATGACACTGCCAGCTCGATTGCTGATCGACACGCACGTCCATTTCCATGCCTGCTTCCAGCGCGACGCGTTCCTGGATGCGGCTCTGGGCAATTTCACCCGGGGGGCGGAGGAGCTCGGGGTCTCCGGACCGTTCACCGGCTGTCTGATGCTTGCCGAGACGGCGGGCGAGCGGTATTTCCTGCGCTGGCAGCGGCACGAGGACGGAGTGAAGTTCGGCGCGTGGGACTTCGAGCCCACGGTAGATCCCGCCGCCCTGATCGCCCGCCGCCGTGCGGATGGGGCACGTCTGCTGCTGCTTGCGGGCCGGCAGGTGCGCTCCCGCGAGGGCCTGGAGGTGCTCGGCCTTGCCACTCTGGAGGAGTTCCCGGACGGTTTGCCCTTTGACGACGCCTTGGCGCGGGTGCGGTGGAGCGGCGCCCTGACTGTGATCCCTTGGGGGTTCGGCAAGTGGTGGCTCTATCGCGGTGCGCTGGTGGAGAAGGTGGTCTGCCGGAGCGAGCGGCCGGGGATCTGTCTGGGCGACAACGCCGGCCGGCCCGGGATCGGGGGGCAGCCCAGGCTGTTCCGCGAGGCCGAGGCGCGAGGGATCCCGGTGCTGCCGGGCAGCGATCCCCTGCCGTTCCCGGAGCAGGCCGGCCGCGCCGGGGCGTACGGGCTCCTGCTCGCGGAAGGATTCGACGAGCAACAGCCGGCCCGCAGCCTCCGGCAGGCCCTGCGCGCGCTCACGGCGCCGCCGCGCACGTACGGCCGTTGCCGCGACCTGACGGGGTTCTGCCAGGACCAGCTCGCCCTGCGGCGGGTGAAGGCCCCCCGGCTGAATTCCGGTGGGGCTCCCGCCCCGTCGCCGTCTTCGCAATGGATACGGTGATCGACCGGGATCTCCGGGCCGCGGTCGCGCAGACGTATGACCTGCTGGTGGTTGGCGGAGGGATCTACGGGGCCGCGCTGGCCCTGGAAGCCGCCCAGCGGGGGCTCTCGGTTCTGGTCCTCGAACGGGGCGAGCTTGGCGGCGAGACCACCGCGAGCAGCCTGCGGATCGTCCACGGCGGGTTTCGATATCTCCAGACGCTCGACCTCGCCCGGCACCGGGAATCGGTAAAGGAGCGGCGTTGGTTCCTGAGCCAGTTTCCGGATCTCGTCGCGCCTCTCCCCTGCCTGATGCCACTCTACGATCCCCCGCGGGGTGGCTGGCTGCGCCGGCCCGGAGTGTTCCAGGTGGCTCTCGCGGTGGACTCTTTGCTGTCCACAGGCCAGAACGAGGGGCTTCCGCGCGGGCGCTTTCTCAGGATCGACGAAACAGCCGAGCTCTTCCCTGCCGTCGATCGCGACGGGCTGCGGGGCGCCGTGCTGTGGCAAGACGCGATCGTCCTGGACCCGCACCGGCTGATCTCCGAGATCCTGCTTCGGGCCTGCCGCGCGGGCGCCCATGTGCTCAACCACGCCGAGGCGACAGAGTTGCGGGTCGAGGGGGACAGGGTGCGAGGGCTGCGGGCTGTGGACCGCCGGTCGGGGCAGAGCTTCGAGGTCCGGGCGGACGCCGTCGCGAGCTGTGCCGGTCCCTGGGTTCGAAGCCTCGCCCGCCATTTCGATCGCGACGTCCCCACTCTCTTTCACCCCCTGCTCGCCTTTAACCTGCTGCTCGACTTGGAGCCGCTGTCCTCCGGAGCCGTGGCCGTCGCCTCACGCCAGCCGGGAGCGCAGACCTGGTTCCTCGTCCCCTGGCAGGGGAAGGTCCTGGCGGGGACGGCCTACGCTCCGGCGACCGAAGAGAGCGGCCTGCCGGGAGAGCCGCTGGTGGCCGGTTTCCTGAGTGAGCTGAACGCGGCTCTCCCCGGGCTGGGGCTCGGGCGCGAGCACGTCTTGCGGGTGCTCTGGGGCCGGATTCCCGCCGTGGCCGAGGGCTCGACGGTCCCAGCCTCGCGTCCGGTGATCCACGATCACGGCCGGCAGGGGGGGCCGAGAGGACTGGTCAGCGTCTCCGGGGTGAAGCTCACGACGGCCCGCGCCGTGGCCGAACGGGTGCTGAGGACGCTCGACCTCGGCGAGAAGAGAGCGGCGGCGTGAACGCGGCCGTACCCATCGCTCCCGACGTCGAGACCGCGTCCGAGGGCTACGCCCGGCGGTTCGTGGGGGAGGTGGGGGAGTACTTCCTGGATGTCCAGGCGCGGACGGTGCTGGACCTGCTCGCCCCTTGGCCACTGCCGCAGGTGTCGCGGGTGCTGGAGGTGGGCGGCGGACACGCGCAGCTCGCGGGGCTTTTGATCAAGCAGGGTTTCCAGGTCACGGTGACGGGCAGCGAGGAGGCCTGCCGCGAGCGGCTCGACCGCTCTCTGCCGCCGGGCTCGTTCGGCTTCCAGGTCTGCGACGCCGCGCGGCTGCCGTTCCCTGACCGCTCGTTCGACGTGGTGCTGGCCGTGCGGCTCCTCACCCACCTCGACGGCTGGCGCGAGGCGCTCGCCGAGATGTGCCGGGTGGCCGCGCGGGCAGTGATCGTCGACTACCCGGACACGCGGAGCTTCAACCGGCTCTACGGCGCCCTCTTCGCGTGGAAGAAAGCCGTCGAGGGGAACACGCGCACGTTCCGCTGCTTCTCTCCCCGGGAGGTGATTGACGAGTGCGCCCGGCACGGCTTTGGCCAGCCGGCGGTTCGCCGGCAGTTCTTCGTCCCGATGGTGGTCCACCGCGCCGCCGGCCGGGCGGGAGTCTCCCGGGTTCTGGAACGGGCCAGCGGCGCTCTGGGACTGACGCGGGCATTCGGCTCTCCCGTCCTCCTGAGGGTTGAGCGATGAAGGTCCTGGTGACTGGGGGCACGGGCTTCACCGGCAAGGCTTTGGTGCGGCGCCTGCTGGACCTGGGGCACGAGGTGGTGGCCCTCGACTACAAGGAAGGGCTCAAGACGCAGGAGCTGCGGGATTGGGGAGCCCGGGTGACCCTGGGCAGCGTGACCGACCGGGACGCGGTCCGCCGCGCCATGGAAGGGGTCGAGGTCGTCCATCACGTGGCGGCTGCCTTCCGGGAGATGAACGTCCCCGACAGCTACTACCACGAGGTCAACGTCGAAGGGGCCCGCAACGTCCTCGAGGCCGCACGCGAGCAGGGGGTGCGCAAGCTCGTCTACTGCTCGACCTGCGGCGTGCACGGCAACGTCGGCCATCCCCCCGGCGGGGAGGACGCGCCCATCCAGCCGGCCGACTACTATCAGAGGACCAAGTATGAGGCCGAGCCGATCGTGCGCTCGTACCACGAGCAGGGTTTGCCCTCCGTGATCCTGCGGCCGGCCGCCATCTACGGGCCGGGGGATCCCGAGCGCTTCCTCATGATCTACCGCCGGGTGGCCCGAGGCACCTTCCCCATGTTCGGCGACGGCAGGACCTTCTACCACCCGCTCTACATCGACAACCTCGTGGACGCCTTCGTGCTGGCCATGAGGGACGGCGTGGGCGACGGCGAGGCCTACCTGATCGCCGACGAGGAGTACGTGGAGATCGAGGACCTGGTCCGGCGGGTGGCGCGGGCTCTGGGTGTCGAGGTCAAGATCCCGCACTACCCGGTCTGGCCGGTGGTGGCCGCCGGACACGTCGTCGAAAAGGTCTGCCGCCCGTTCGGCCTCACCCCGCCGATCTTCCCCCGGCGAGTCGACTGGTACCGGCAGAACCGGGCGTTCAGGATCGACAAGGCCAAGAGGGACTTGGGATACCAGCCGGCGGTGGACCTTGACGAGGGGTTGAGGCGGACTGCCGAGTGGTATCGCCGAGAGGGATATCTGTAAGAGGGAATGGAAAAAATGACGTTCAGGATCGCTGGGGCTCCCCCCTTTGTGGCGATGCTCACCGCGAGCGCCGCAGCCGGTCAGACCGTTCCCCTCTATGACACGGAAGAGATCGTCCTGCGATCGAGCACGTCCTTCAACAGAATCCGAGGGGGAGCCCACAGCATCTCGACGCGCAAGGGCACCTTCCAGCCGGCTCCACCCGTCCAGGGAGGACGCATCCGGATCTTCAACCTGCCTTCGGCGGACGACTGGGTTCTCTATATCTACAAATAGCAAAAAACTAACGGTACCGGGCTTGCTTTGTTCTCCCTCAAGTTCCGGAAGGAGAACCCATGCAGCTCGTACGATCGATCTGTGGTGTCCTGGCCTGCCTGACTCTCGCTCTATTGGATTCCAATGTGCTGTGGGCGACGCCTCTTCATCCCGCTTTCGACCTCCAGGGTCCCGGGCTCTCCCTTGCCGTGGCGGGCGCGGGCCTGCTGGGAAGCCGTTCCCGAAGCCTGGTCCTGAACGCCGGCGGTCCGGTCGAGCTGGCTCTTCTCTACTGGGCGGGGAGGGACCGGCCCTGTCCCGAAGAGGAGGGGCGCTGCGTCGTGCCCGGCACGGGTCCCTACAAGGACCAGGTTCTCTCCTTCGACGGCGCGCTGGTGACCGGGACGCTCATCGGCTCGGAGGCCCAGCCGGACACCAATGCGGGACCGATCCACAACCTCGGCTACTTCGCGGACGTGACGGACCGGGTGCAGGCGCGGGGGACGGGGCGCCTCTCCTTCGCCGTCTCCGACGGCGATCCCGCGAGCAACCTCGCGGACCTCGCCGGCGTGGGCCTGCTGGTGGTCTACACCGATCCGGCGAAGCCCGACCCGGCCCGGGTGATCATCCATCACGGCCTCGATTTCGCTTATGGGGAGGACCGGACGCGAGGCGAGACGGAGGTCACCCAGCCGATCACCTTCAACCACGGTGCCGCGCGCGCCTCGCGCCGCCGGGGCGAGTTGGTGGTCTTCGTGGGAGACGCCGAGAGCCCGGGATCCTACCGCATCGGGCCCGACCGTATCGACGTGAGCCGGAACCCGAGCTTCGTGGACCGGCTGGACGTCTCCTCCGGAGCGGCGTGGGACACGGACCGTTTCGCCGTCGACGTCCCCGTGGGAGCTGGCGCCACGACCGTGCAGATCTTCTCCGAGCCGGTAGGGCTCAACCCGGATTCGCTGCTGTGGGTGGCCGCCGCGCTCTGGGTGCCGCTGCCGGTGCCGACCGGCTGCTCGACCGCAGTCTGGAGCCGGCTGCCGTTGAACGTCTGGGCCGTGACGGGTTTCCGGCCCGATCAACGGCTACAGGACACCTTCCGGGAATTCACTTCCTACACCTCCGTCGGCACGGCGACGCTGTCCGCGGCGCTCCGCTTCCGTGAAGGGCCGGGGCTGCTGGGCGCGGACAAGGAACTGGCCCGCGCCGCCACCACGGCCGTCCTCAACTCCATGCATGACTCGGTCGAGTACCCTTTGACCCGCACCCAGCTCATCACCAAAGTCGACGGGGTCCTGCGCGGCCGGGACGTGGCCGCGATCCTCGCCCTGGCCCGGGAGCTGGACGCGGACAACGGCGCGGGAAACTGCCCGCTGGACTAGCCTTCTTCCTCCTGCTGGCTCAGCGGCTGCCGCCCGTTCATGGTGATGGGGGGCTGATCCCTGGGCGCGGGCTGGGCGAGGTCGTAGATCCAGAGGACCGGCCCCTTGCCTCCCCAGTCCCTGGGATCGAAGGTCTTGATCCGCCGCGTCCGCTCGAGGCCCTCGTAGAAGCGGACGAAGGAGGGGAAGCTCGGGCCCCGGGGATCATCGATGAAGTACTGGTCCCGCGCTTCACTGTTGGTAACGACGAAGCGGACGCCGGCCTGCCGGAACCGCTCGGCCGGCCCCGGCTGGCGGGTGACCAGGGGATTGCCCATGTCGAGGTCGACGGGGTTGGAGCGCAGCTCCGCGTCGGACTTTTCCCGCGCCAGCCACCACTGGTGCCCAAGCTCGTCCAGGTTCAGCCCGTCGGCCGGCGGATAGGTCCGCAGCAGCTTGATCCGGAGGTCTTGGTGATGGGTGAAGGGGCTCTTGCCCAGGCTCGCCAGGACCGCCGCCATCCGCTCGACGGATTGGGGGTTCGGGTTCAGGAAGGGGCCGTAGTCGTCCACCAGGATCCGGGCGTCTTTCGGCAGGTTCGCGTGGATCCAGCGGTAGGCGACCAGCCGGCTGTCCAAGCGGTTGATCTGCCGGTTGTAACGGACCGTCTCGGCCAGGGTGGGCACGCAGGCCAGGGCGGCCACCAGCAGAGCCGCCCAACGCGCGCGGGCCACCCGGCTGACGTTCAGGGCGCCCGGCCAGACCAGGGTGGCGAGAAGCGGATAGAGGGCGTTCAGGTGCCGGGGCTGCACGTGATAGGCGGCGATGGTGACGGCCGCCAGGAAGAAGAAGAGGCAGGGGATCAGGACGAGCAGGCCGTACCAGCGGGTCTCGCGCCGTGCCAGGGTCACGGCCAGGCCCAGCCCCGCCAGCACGGTGAGCACGATCCCCAGCGCCCGCCTCGACGCCACCACCCCGAGGAAGTGCCCCGCAGCGCCGCCCCAGGCCCTGGGGCCGGGCTTGTACTCGATCTGGGCGTCCGGCTCGAAGCGGGCCGCCGGCTGTTCGGAGAGGCCGAGTTTGTTTTCGATCAACGCCGTGTTCTCCCGCGCCCAAGCCGGGTCCAGGAGGTTGTAGGGCGAGGAGAGGAGAAACCCTCCTAGGAAGAGGAGGCCCACGAGGCCGCAACGCCCCAGCGCCTTCTTCCAGGAGACTTCCGTAGAGAACCCCCGCAGCGCTTCCAGGACCAGATAGGCCGGCACGAGCACAACGGCGTAGTAGTGCGTGCCCATGGCCGCTCCCGCCAGGAGGGCGGCGGCCACCAGGGGGTGGACGCTCCGCGTCTCCCGGGCACGAAGATAGACGAGGACCGAGAGCGTCATCAGGAAGCCGCACGGCACGTCGCTCTTGATCGTCTGCGCGGAGGAGACCATGGGCGCCAGGACAGCGGCGGCCAGGGCCGCGGCGATCCCTGCCCACGGGGTGCCGTAGACCTTGCGGCCGATGTGGTAGACGAGGTAGATCGTGGCCACCCCGAAGGCCGCCACCACCAGCCGCCCGATCAGGAGGAAGGGCCCCGGCTCGAACAGGAAATGGGCGCCGAACTCGGCGGTGGAATGGAACCTCCCCACGAGCGTCTCCACCCCATAGTAGAGGCCGTAGCAGAAGGCCAGGACGTACATCAGGAACGCCGGCTTGTGGAACCAGTGGGGGTTCAGGTCGCCGGTGCCCATGGCCATGGAGCGCCGCATGAAGTGGAGCTCGTCGCCGAAGTAGGAGAAGGGGAGGTCGTGGAGCAGGCCCCAGACGCGCAGGGCCGCCGCGAGCAGCAGGACCAACAGAAGGGCGAGCCGGGCACCCCGGGTCCCGTCGCTGTCGCTCATCCGCTCACCGGTGGATGCTGAACACGGCACCCATGCCCACGGGTTCCAGGTCGACCTGTTCCAGCAGGGCGGGGCTCTCCAGGCCGTAGCGGGCGATGCGGGTGGGATGGTGCCGGTGGTGCTCGCTCTCGCGGAAGCCGTTGCGGATCCAGCTCAGGTTCCGGCGCAGGGTGGTGTAGCGGATGCGGGTGAACCCCACCCAGGCCTCGCTCCCCCTGGGCAGGATGCCGCGGCACCAGCCGAGCGGGCGGTCGTCGTCGGGCAGGGCCGGCAGGCCGTTCAGGTCGAGGGTGGTCTTCCGGCCCGTCCTCAGGTCGAAGGAGACCACGCATCCGTTGACCGTGGTGAAGTAGATCCGGTCCCCTTCGACGTGGCCGTCGTGGATGCCCGCGATGCCGATCTCGAACGGCGTCTTTTCTCCCACACCATTTGTTCCCAAACCATCCAAGGGCACGGCGTCGCGCTGCTGGAAGCGGGTGACCCAGGGCCGCCCGTCGAGGAAGAAGACGTAGTTCGGGTGGGCCTGGTGGGGCTTGGTCGTGGGCACCTTGCGGTAGTCCGTGTCCGGGGAGAAGCGGTCCCACGGCGAGCCGCCCAGCACGCTCACCAGGCGCAGGAGCTTGCCCTCGGGCGACAGCTCCGCCACGGCGTCCAGGCCCGTGACGGCCACGAAGAGGCGGCCGTCAGGCGCGGAGGTCACGTGGTGGAGGTCGTTGAAGCAGGGGTGCGAGATCACCCGCCGGATCGCGAAGCTGGGGAAGTCGCACAGCAGCACCTCGGTCTGGGTGCACAGGTAGGCGGTGCCGTCCTGGATGGTGGCCGCCTTGAAGACGTGAGACGGCAGCTCGTCCGGACAGTGCTCCGGCGGCGACTCGTACTCCAGGATCCGTGTGGCGTGGCCGTCCTCGACGCGCACCACCACGGCCATCTTGTAGAGGGACCACTCCTTCAAATGATAGAAGCTCATCCGCTGCTCGCCGCCGACCACCCAGAGTGTCTCCGTCATTTCGGCTGCCGCCTCCTCAGACCGCTATCGCGTACCAGTTGCAACGCCTGCTTCCATTGAGAGGGTGTGGTGTAGACGAACGTGCGGACACCGACCAGCCGGCGCGCCGAGGCGACCATGGCGAGGTTCAGGACGATCAGCGTCACCGTGGTGGCGAAGGCGATGCCGTAGCCGCCCCAGGCCGGTGCCAGCGCCAGGCTCAGCGCCACGTTCAGGACGGCCCCGCCGAGGGTCAGGAGCCGCAGCCGCACGTGGTGGCCCGCCATCTGGAGTACGAAGCCGGCGCTGCCGGAGGCGGAGTCCCAGAAGCTGCCCAGAGCAAGGATCAGGAGGACGCCCCAGGCCCCCACGTAAGAATCGCCATAGGCCATCCGGATCAGGGGCCGCCCGAGGAGCAGCAGGCCGGCAAGACAGGCGGCCGAGAGGATCGCCACCAGGGTGGCCGCCGTACGGGCCAGCCGCTCCATCTCCCTTTTCCGGCCGTCCGCCTGGAGCACCGCGAATTCCTGGGGGACGACGAAGTTGGCGATGCTCGGAATGGCGGCCATGACCTGCAACAGGGTGGCCGCCACGCCGTAGACGGCCACGTCCTCATGGGGCCGCGCCCAGGAGAGGACCCACAGACTGGAGGAGACGAAGAGCACGGAAGCGGCGCTGCGCAGGCCCATGGCCGTCGAGGTGCCGAGGATCTCGCGGTATCCCGGAGGGGTGCTCGCGGTACGGGGCTCGGAACTCTCGCCGGCCGTGGTGGTGGTGAGCGCCAGGGCATACCCCAGGGTGGTCACCAGCAGGGCGCCCACGTAGACGGAGGCCAGCACCTCCCAGGGCTCCCGGCCCGGGTTCAGGAACAGCAGGAGAAGGAAGCCGCCCAGGATGAGCCCCCGCGGCACGAGATGGGTGAGCGGCGCCGAGAGGGAGTAGAGCCGGAAGGAGCGCAGGTAGCTGTCGACCAGGTTGCCGAACGAGGTGAGCACGGCCGCGGCGACCAGGAAGGCCGTGGCGCCGGCCAGCTCGGGCGCTTCGAGCTTGCTGGCGATCGAGGGCCAGGCGAGCGCCAAGGGCGGCACCACCAGGGCCCAGAGGAAGACCTGCAGCCCGAGGAGGCGCCGCCTCAGGAGCGCCGTGGCCCTCTCGCCGCCCTGGCCGCGGCTCACGGGCGTGAAGCGCAGGGCCGCGGCGCCCAGGCCGAGCTGGAGCGCCATGCCCAGGGCCATGATCGCCTGCTGGAGCAGCATGTAGGAGGCCACGGCCGTCTTGTCGGACACGCGCACCAGCACCATGCCGGAGAGGAAGCCCAGCGCCATGCCGAGGAACTGGCTGACGCCGAAGAGGGCGCCGCCCTTGAGCAGCCGCACCCGGGTGGCGGAGCTGATCTCGACTTCGGACGTCCCCTCCTGCTGAGGACGCAAGGGGATCGAAAGCCTCTCGCCGCTGGCTTGCATGGCCGCGCTAGGCTGCAAGAACGTTGCCGGTTTATTTTCGAGCTTCCGTCTGGGCCGCCAAGGCCACGGCAGCGTGGAGGTGCGTCAGGGTCTGGCCCTGGATCTTGCCCAGCGGCAGCACGTTTCCGCGCTGTCCCAGGATCCTCCCCACCATCTGCCGTCCCGCCTCGATCAGGGCGGGGTCCCCGGTCTGCCGGCCGGCCCGGAGGAGCAGAGCCACGGTGCAGTACTTCTCGGGATCGTAGAGATCGCGGTCCCCGGGCTTGGGCTCGACCTTGAGCAGGGTACCGCCGAGCCGCGGGCCGCTCGCGGCGATGACGTGCAGGCGCGGCCAGGCGGCTTCCAGGGCCTTCTTGGGGCTCCCACCGTCGAGCTTCACAGGGTCCGGGCCAGCGCCGCCAGCACACGGCTGGGGGCCAGCGGCGGCTCGCCGAGCGGCGCGTCGCCGGAGTCGAGCTGCCAGCGGTAG
>CAXTNS010000131.1:7403-12633 GCA_964245465.1 uncultured Thermoanaerobaculia bacterium | reverse complement strand
TCTTCGACGGCGGCACCCGCAGCCGGCCGCGCGCCCGCCGGCCGCCCGGTACGGCGAAAGATTCCGCGAAGGGCTCACTCGACGTCGAAGACGAGTCCGTCATAGCCGAGCTCCACGCCCGCGGGGAGCGGGTCGTCATGGTCAACTTCATGGGTCATATGGGTGAAGATCGTACGGCGGGCGCCGATCCGCTCCGCCGCCTCGGCCGCCTGCTTGATCGAGAAGTGCGTCGGGTGGGGCCGATGGCGCAACGCGTCGATCACCAGGATCTCGACCCCTTCGAGCAGGCGGAAGCTCGTCTCCGGGATCCGGTTGCAGTCCGTCACGTAGGCGAAGCCGCCGGTCCGGTAGCCGAACACCTCCATCTCGCCGTGCCACACCGGGACGGGGACGAACGTCCGGCCCAGCAGCTCGAAGGGACCGCGGACGGGGATCAGCTCGAGCTGCGGCTTGCCTCCCCCCTCCTGCCCGGCCTCGAAGACGTAGGCGAAGGCCCTCCGGATGCTGCGCAGGGTCTCCTCCGAGCCGTAGCAGGGGATGGCCGCGCGCTGGCGGAAGTTGAAGATCCGCACGTCGTCGAGCCCGTAGATGTGGTCCGCGTGCGGGTGGGTGAAGACGATGGCGTCCACCCGCGGCAGGCCGAAACGCAGCGCCTGCTCGCGCAGGTCGGTCGGGGTGTCGACCAGGAGGACCTGGTCCTCTGTCCCGATCTTGAGCTCGATCTTGAGCCCGGGCCGCCACCGCCGGTTCTTGGGATTGGTGGACTGGCAGACGCGGCACGTGCAGCCGATGACCGGGATTCCCGTCGAGGTCCCGCTGCCCATCATGGTGACCCGCAGAGACATGGAGCGTGGAGTTTACCGCAGCCACTCCACCGCGCGGCTCCGGAACCACGCATCCAGCAGGCGTACCTCGCCGCCCGCCACCTTCCAGACCCGGGGCTCGTGGAAATGGCCGAGGAGGAGCACGTCATATCCCTCGGCCAGCCGCCGCTCGGCGTAGCCGCGGATGGCCGCCTCGGGCAGGGCGGCCCGGTGCTTGAAGTTGGTCTGCGACAGCCTCTGTTCCGTCGAGTGGACCAGCCGATGGGCGAGCCGCCGCGGGATGCTTCGCACCACGAAGCGAACGGGGGCGCTCTTCGACAACCAGCGCCAGAACCGGTATTTCCGGTCCTTGTCGTTGAGCCCGTCCCCATGGACGGCGAGATACCGGACGCCCCCCACCTCGAACGAGGTCTCCAGGGCGACCCGGTCGAACGCGCCGGCGTAGGGGCTGCCGGCGAGGAAGAAATCGCGGTTCCCCTCCACGTACTCGACTCGCACCCCTTGGCCGCGGAGCTTCCGCAGGGCGGAGACCACGGCGGAGACATCTGGAGTCTCGAAGCTACGGAACCCCACCCACGCCTGGAACAGGTCGCCCATCAGCACGAGACGGCGGCACCCCTGCGCCGGCAGGGCCTCGAGCTGCGCCACGAGCGGGCCGGCCGGTCCGCCAGGACCGCTCAGGTGGGCGTCCGCGATGAGGGCGATGGACATGACGGGCTAGAGCTCTGCGGCGACTTCCTCGGCCAACTCCACTACATACTCCCAGGGTACCTCGCCGGCCCACCGGATCCCGAGCCTCTGTCTGCGACGCCGGAACCGCGGCAGTGCACCGAGAACCTGTCTAGGATAAGACGAGGAGAGTGAGCTTGGACGGCGAACCAGCCAGGACGTCACGTTGGAAAACAGAGCCTCAACGGTCCCATCGTAGCGGTCAGGATCGAAGCCGGACAGATCGGAGAGAAAACGGTGGTAGTGGTGTCCGGTGGGTACGAGAAGGAGCCAGTCATGCCGCTGCTCGCTCCCCCGGGTCATGTACCGCCGGGATACAGCCATCCCCAACTCCAAGGCCATATTGAAGCGCGCAAAGCCTTCTTCACCTTCGCCCTTGTTCCGGGACAGGTCATGGATGGAGTATCGAGACTCGAACAGGGAACGGACGATGCGGTCCATCCGAGGTTCTGCCACATCCCCTGATTCGAGCGCGCTCCGAGGGGTGAAGCCGCAGCAGACGGTGGTGAAAATGATGGCGTCGAAAAGCGGGGTGTAGGCCGCGTCGTAGGGACAGTTGATGAAGACCGACTTGTCAGGATCGGGGTTCATGCCGTCTTGGCGGCTGGACGCTCAAGCCGGACCCGGTTCTCCTGGATCTTCATCTCGTCGATAACCTGCCGGATGTACTCCATCCGCTCACGCCTAAGACGCCGGTCTTCCTCGGTCGTATCAATGACCTCGCCCTTAGTCAGAGGATCCGCCTGCCCCTTAAGAATCTCAATCAGGTCCGCGACGGTCTGGTCCCAATCACGGGCGGGATCGGCGATCCGGATCGACGGGATCGGCCGTCCACTCCATCTCGCCGCAACCCGAACGAAAACCGGCAACTTGGCGTCACCCAAGAGGAGCGGGATCATTCTTTTGTCCGAGCTCTCGGAGACCCCTTTGAGGGCAACCGATCCTACGATCCGCTGCCGCTCCGTGGCGTCATCCTTGGCTCCAACCAGCGCGACGACGTTTTTCACCTGGAGGATGACCTCTCCAACTTGGTCCCAGGCGGAGATCCCTGTCTTCAGGTCGCGGTAGTCGATCCAGGTGGACAGACCGGCGTTCCTGAGAGTGGCGTCAAGCTTCTCCGCCCACTCCCGGATCGAGGGGGTCGAAATGATCAGAGCGTCGATGCCGCCGAGCGGGTACCCGGTTTCGGTGCCGGTCGAGTTAATGATGTCCATGTCCGTGTCCTCAGGACGTTACCACAGTCCCGACTCAGATTATAGCACCTCGAGAGGAGACTCTCCCGAGGTGCATCCCGGACGTCAGACGATCGACAGCTTCGGCTTCATCTCTTCCTGCCGGGCGACCTCCTCGACCACCTCGGCGGCGACCTGGCGGAAGGCGTCCGCGTGGGGTCCCCGGGGCTCGGCGACCGTGATCGGCACGCCCGCGTCGCCACCCAGGACGATCTTGGGATCGAGGGGAATCGCGCCCAGGAAGGCCGTGCCCAGGAGGTCGGCCGTCTTCTTGCCCCCGTCCTTCTTGAAGATGTCGGTCGTCTCGCCACAGTGGGGGCAGACGAAGGTGGACATGTTCTCGACGATGCCGATGACCGGCACGTTCACCTTGCGGAACATGGCCAGGCCCTTGCGGGCATCGATCAGGGCCACGTCCTGGGGCGTGGTCACGATCACCGCGCCCGAGAGGGGGATACGCTGGGTCACGGTGAGCTGCGCGTCGCCCGTGCCCGGCGGGAGATCCAGGACCATGTAGTCGAGGTCGCCCCACTCGACATCGCCCAGCATCTGCTCGATGGCCCGCATCACCATGGGGCCGCGCCAGATAACGGGTGTGTCCGTCTCCAGGATGAAGCCGAGCGACATCACGGTGACGCCGTGCTTGACGAAGGGGAAGATCCGGTTGCCTACCACCCGGGGCTTCTCCGTGATGCCGAACATGGTGGGCAGGGACGGGCCGTAGATGTCCACGTCGAGCAGGCCAACCCGGTAGCCGAGTTGGGCCAGGGCCACGGCCAGGTTGGCCGCCACGGTGGACTTGCCCACCCCGCCCTTGCCGGAGGCCACCGCCACCACGTGCTTGACTCCGGGGATGAGCGAGGCGTCCTGCGCGATCCCTTTCTGAGACGACTCCTCGCGGGTGGGCGGTTTGGTCACGCTGATGTTGACCTTGACGTCTTGGACGCCCGGGACGGCGCGGAGCGTGCGCTCCACCTCCTCCCGCACCTTCTCGCCCGCCGCCGGGTTGTGGGTGGCCATCTGGAGGTCCACGGCCACGGAGCCGACGGAGGCCTTCACCTGGTGCACGAAGCCGAAGGAGACGATGTCCCGGCTCATGCCGGGGAACTTCACCGTCTTCAGGGCGTCCCACACCTTGGATTCGAAATCGTTTGCCATGCCTGCGATCCTACACCACCGCCGTGCCGCCCTGGTCTTCCGCCAGGTCCAGCCCGGCCATGCCCGCGATCCGGGAGCGGACCTCGCCCGTCAGCTCCTGCTTGCGCCGCAGGCCGTAGGAGGCGGCGTCGATGGGCGCGCCATAGGAGATGACCACGTTCCCCGGGCGGATGGCCCAGTTGCCCTTGGGCTGGATGGCCCGGGTGCCCTGGATCCCCACGGGCACGATGGGCAGCCCGCTCTTCAGGGCCAGCAGGAACCCGCCGCGCTGGAAGGGCAGGAGGGTGTTCGTGAGCGACCGGGTCCCTTCGGGGAAAAGGAGGATGGAGGTGCCCTCCCGCAGGTGCGCCGCGGCCGAGGAGAAGCTCTGGCGGGCGGTGCTCCGGTCGGCCCGGTCCACGGGGATGAAGCCGCCCGCCTTCAAACCCCAGCCGAAGAGAGGGATCCGGAAGAGGCTGCGCTTGGCCATCATGCGCACCTGGCCGGGCGAGGTGGCGATCAGCACCGGGATGTCGAACAGGCTCTGGTGGTTGGCCAGGAAGACGTAGCTCCGGCCCGGCTCCAGCGCGGGGTCGTAGCGCACCTCGACGCGGATCAGGCTCGCGGCGAGGAGCGCGTTCGACCAGATCCGCATGACGGCGAACGACCAGGTCCCCCGCGGCGGGATCCACGAGACGGCGACGGTGACCATGGACAGGATGGCCGAGCCGATCACCAGGAAGAGGTTCCCCGTGAACGTGGCGAGCACGGTCAGCCAGGCGGGAGGACGTTGGGCGATCGGTTCCATGGCGGGCGGCTGCCTATTGTAGGCGAAAGGCCGCTGGTACACCTCCTGCTACAATGCCCCCGGCCATGGCCCTCACGAGCTCCTACGTCCGCCGTTTCCGCCTGCTGGGCCTGCTGCGCGCAAGCCTGGTGGCGGGAGCTCTCTACGACTTCGGCTTCGCCGTGCTCATGGTGGCGGCCCCGCAGGTGCCGGCGCGGATGTTCGGCCTGCCGCTGCCCCCCCTGCCGCGGGGTGCCTTCTATCTCTGGATCCTGGCCACGCTCCTGCTCATGCTCGCCGGCCTCTACCTGGCCGCGGCCTACGACCCCCGCCGGTACAGCGCCATCATCGTGGTGGCTATCGCTGGACGGGCCCTGGGCGCGCTCATGTTCGCGGTCGCCGCCCTGCGCGGGCCTGACCTGGGCGGCCTCGTTCCCCTGGCGGTGGCGGACCTCGCGTTCAGCCTCGTCCACGCCGCCTCCTGGTGGCCCATCCGCTCGTGAAGCTCCAGCCGTGAAAAT
>CAXTNS010000131.1:904-7366 GCA_964245465.1 uncultured Thermoanaerobaculia bacterium | reverse complement strand
CTCGGCGTACTCCGAGCAGACCCGGGCGCTGCTGGCGCTGATCCGTCCCCCTTACGAGATCGGCCTCTGGATCCGCCAGATGGAGCAGATCGGCGTCCGCTCTCTGGGGGTCGCCAGTATCACGACCATCTTCACGGGCATGGTGCTGGCCCTCCAGACGGCTCTCTCGCTCCCCGCGCTGGGCATCAAGTACTACATCGGTTCGGTCGTCTCGAAGTCGCTGGTGCGCGAGCTCGGGCCGGTGCTGACGGCGCTCATCGTGGGCGGCCGCATCGGCTCGGGCATGACGGCGGAGATCGGCACCATGAAGGTGACCGAGCAGATCGACGCCCTGCGCTCCATGGCCTCGGACCCGGTCAAGAAGCTGGTGGTGCCCAAGCTGATCGCCTCGCTGGTCATGCTGCCGGCCCTGACGGTGATCGGCGACGCCCTGGGCATCCTGGGCGGGCTGATCGTCGCCACCTCCACGCTCAACCTGCCGGCGGGGCTCTATCTCAACGACGTGTTCGACTCGCTGACCCTCGGCGACGTCGGGAGCGGCGTGGCTAAGTCCTTTTTCTTCGCGTACTTTATCGCCATCGTCGGATGCTACAATGGTCTCAATACCACGGGCGGCGCCGACGGCGTGGGCCGGGCGACGACCAACACGGTGGTGCTGGCCGCGATCCTGGTCCTGATCTCCGACTTCTTCCTCACCAAGCTGTTCTACCTTCTCGTCTGAACGCCTGAAGGAACGCCTGTAGGAAAGAAACCACCGTGCCGGAAACCCTGTTCGAGATCCGCGGTCTGACCCGCAAGTACGGCCCGAAGGTGGTGCTCGACGGGGTGGCCTTCGACATCTTCAAGAGCGAGTGCTTCGTGATCCTCGGCCGGTCAGGAACGGGCAAGAGCGTGACGCTGCGCCAGTTGAACGGCCTGGAGAAGCCCGACGCCGGGAGCGTCGTGTTCGACGGCACCGACCTGACCCAACTGGAGGAACGCGAGCTCTTCCCCTTCCGGCGCCGGATCGCCATGCTGTTCCAGAGCGGCGCCCTGTTCGACTCGATGAACGTGATGGAAAACGTCGCCTTCCCCCTGCGTGAGCACACGGAGATGTCCGAGAAGGAGATCCGTGAGACGGTCCACCACAAGCTCTCCCTGGTCGGCCTCAAGGACGTCGAGACCAAGGCGCCCTCCGACCTCTCGGGCGGCATGAAGAAGCGCGTGGCGCTCGCCCGCTCGCTGGCCCTGGATCCGGAGGTGGTGCTGTTCGACGAGCCCACGACGGGCCTCGACCCCATCACCTCGGCGACCATCGGCAAGCTCATCAATTCCATTCGGGAGGGGACGGGGGTCACCGCCGTGGTGGTCACCCACGACATCCCCCTGGCACGCCGCGTCGGCGACCGCATCGCCTTGATCGCCGATGGCAAATTCCGCTTCATCGGGAACTGGCAGGAGGCCGAGCGCAACGGCGATCCGACGCTCGCCGACTTCCTGGCGGGCCGGGAGGAGGAGGTAGAGCATGTCGTCTAGCAGCTCGCCCAGTCATCGGGCTTTCCGCGTCGGCCTGGTCATCCTGATCGCCGTCCTCGTCCTGGCGGCCGGCATCTTCCTGATCGGCGACAAGAACAACCTCTTCGCGACCAAGAACGAGTACTACGTGGACTTCAACTCGGTCAGCGGCCTGAAGCCAGGCAGCCCCGTCGAGCTCAACGGCGTGACCGTGGGGACGATCCAGCGGGTCAATCTGCCGGAGAACCCCTGGAAGCGGCAGATCCGGGTCTGGCTGGAGATCGAAAGCCGCTACGCCAACCGGATCCGCGGTCCGCTCGACCCGAGCCAGAGGGTGGCCAACCAGCCTGGCTCGTCGGCCCGCATCAAGACCCTGGGCCTCCTGGGCGACAAGTTCATCGACATCAACTCGGGCTCGCCCGGATATCCTGTGATCCCTTCGGGCGGGTTGATCCCGGCGGCGGCGCCCACCAACGTGGACGCCCTGATCTCTTCGGGCGAGGACGTGATGGACAACGTCGTCCAGATCTCCTCCTCGCTCAACAAGGTCCTGGACCGCATGGAGCGGGGCGAGGGCATCCTTGGCCAGCTCACCAAAGATACTCCCCAGAGCAAGCGTCTCCAGGAGTCCCTGGTCGGCACTTCGGAGAGCCTGCAGCGGATCGCCTCGACGATCGAGCACGGCGAAGGCCCCATCCCGCGGATGCTCAACGACCGGGCGCTCGCCAACCAACTCGCCCGTTCGCTCGACCGCTTCGAGGGAATCCTCGCCCAGGCTCAGGAGGGACAGGGGCTCCTGCCCGCGCTGCTCAACGACCCCTCGGCCCGGAACCGGTTCGACGACACCCTGGCTTCGCTCAACAAAGTGGCGCAGGATCTGCAAAGATTCACGGCCGATCTGGAGACGAGCGATGCCCTGCTCCCGCGCCTGGTCAAGGACGAGGAGTACGGCCGCGAGGTCGCCGAGCAGGTTCGGCAGTTCGTGGAACGCCTCAACGAGATCTCCACCAAGGTCTCCGAGGGGCCGGGCTCGGCGTCCAAGCTGATCAACGACCCCCAGATCTACGACGCCGTCAACGACGTCATCATCGGCGTCAACGAGTCCCGGATCCTGCGCTGGCTGATCCGGAATCGGCAGAAGAAGGGGATCGAGAAGCGCTACGAGGATACGAAGAAGGTGATCGAGGAGCAGGGCGGGACGGTGCCGCCGCTGGACAAGGGGCCGGACGTTGTTGAGGAGAGGAAGCCCGAGGAGACGATGCCCGAGGAGACGCCGCCCCCCGCTGAGACGACACCGCCGCCTCCGCTGCCACGGGATGCTGAACGGCCGGAAGGGAACTAGAGGACACCATGCCATCGCACGTTCTGGTGACGGGAGGAGCGGGCTTCATCGGCTCGCACCTGACGCGGCGCCTCCTCTCCCGGGGAGATCAGGTGACGGTGCTCGACGACTTCAACGACTTCTACGACCCCAGCCGCAAGCGGGAGAACGTGGCGCCGCTGCTCGGACGGGACGACTACCGTCTCGTGGAGGGCGACATCCGCGACGCCGGGCTGGTGGACCGCCTGTTCGCCGCCGGCCGGTTCGACGCCGGGGTGCACCTGGCGGCGCGGGCCGGGGTGCGGCCGAGCCTCAGCGAGCCCATCCTCTATGAGGACGTCAACTGCATCGGCACCCTGAGGCTCCTGGAAGCCGCCCGCAAGCACGGGCCAAAGATCTTCCTCTTCGGCTCCTCCTCCTCCGTCTATGGCATCAACGAGAAGGTCCCTTTCTCCGAGGACGACGAGGTCAACCAGCCGATCAGCCCCTACGCCACGACCAAGCGGACGGGCGAGCTGCTCTGCTACAACTACCACCACCTCTACGGTTTCCGGATCGCCTGCCTGCGCTTCTTCACGGTCTACGGCCCCGGGCAGCGGCCCGAGATGGCGATCCACAAGTTCACCGACCTGCTCTGGAACGGCAAGGCCGTGCCCATGTACGGCGACGGCGGCAGCCGGCGCGACTACACCTATGTAGAGGACATCGTGGACGGCCTGGTGGCCACGCTCGACCTGGCGCCCGGCTTCGAGATCCTGAACCTGGGCGGGGCGGACACCACGTCGCTCTCGGATCTGGTCCACTGGATCGCCGAAGAGCTTGCCGTGGAGCCCCGGATCGACTATCTTCCGCCCCAACCCGGGGACGTTCCGATCACCTACGCCGACGTTTCCAAGGCGGCGCGGCTCCTGGGGTACTCTCCGAAGGTGCCCATCCGGGAAGGTCTGCGCCGGTTCGTCTCCTGGTACCGCGAGCGCGCGGAGCGCGCTCTGACCTCAACCTCTTCCCAGCGAGCCTGATCCAATATGAACATCTGCGTCGTCGGTAGCGGTTACGTGGGACTGGTGACGGGCGCCTGCCTGGCGGACTTCGGCATGAACGTGGTGGGCGTGGACAAGGACGTCACCAAGGTGGAAGCCCTCTCCCAGGGGAAAGTGCCGATCTACGAGCCCGGCCTCGGGACCCTGGTCCGGAAAAACATGGAGGAGGGACGGCTGCGCTTCTCGACGGATCTCGCCCCCGCCATCGAGGAGGCCCAGGCCGTCTTCATCGCCGTGGGCACGCCGCCCCGGTCCGACGGCTCGGCCGACCTGACGTTCATCCGCGAGGTCGCCTCATCGATCGCCCAGCACCTGAACGGCTACAAGATCATCGTCACCAAGAGCACGGTGCCCATCGGCACGGGCAAGATGATCGAGTCCATGGTGCGCGAGGGCGCGGGCAGCAAGCACAAGTTCGCCGTGGTCTCCAACCCCGAGTTCCTGCGCGAGGGCTCGGCCATCGACGACTTCATGAACCCCGACCGGGTGGTCATCGGCACCCGCGATCCGCGGGCCGCTGAGCTCATGAAGGACGTCTACTCGCCTCTGGCCGCCGCCGACGTGCCGTTCATCGTCACCGACGTGGAGACGGCCGAGCTCATCAAGTACGCCTCCAACCGCTTCCTCGCCACCAAGATCTCCTTCATCAACGGGGGGCCAAGGGCATGGGGCTCGACAGCCGCATCGGCCCGAAGTTCCTCTCCGCCGGCCCTGGCTACGGCGGCTCCTGCTTCCCCAAAGACACCCGCGCCGCGGCCCAGATCGCCCGCGACCAGGGGCTGCGCTTCCGCATCATCGAGGCCGTCCTGGAGGTCAACGAGGCCACCCAGAAGCGCATGGTCGAGAAGATCGACCACGCCCTCGGCGGCTTCGAGGGCAAAACCGTCGCCGTGCTCGGCCTCTCCTTCAAGCCCCACACGGACGACATCCGCGAGTCCCCGGCCCTACCCATCGTCCAGGCCCTGCTCGACGGCGGCGCCACCGTGCGGGCCTTTGACCCCGAGGCCATGCCCGCCTGCCGGCCGCTGTTCCCGGACGTCACCTTCACCAAGGACGCCTACGAGGCGGCCGAGGGCGCGGACACCGTCGTCATCCTCACCGAGTGGAACCAGTTCCGGAAGCTCGACCTCGACCGTCTCCACGGCCTGCTGCGCCAGCCGCTGGTGATCGACCTGCGCAACCTCTACGAGGCCGACGCCATGGCGGCCGAGGGCTTCCGCTACGTCTCCATCGGCCGGCCCGAGGGGATCCCCGACGTCAAGCCTCAGGCCGTCCCCCAGAAGGTACTTTCCGGGGGACTCCGCTCGTGAGCCGGGCGGTCATTACAGGCGGGGCGGGCTTCCTGGGATCGCACCTCTGCGAGCGCGCGCTCGCCGAGGGGCACGAGGTCGTCTGCGTGGACAACCTGGTGACGGGGCGGCTGGAGAACGTCAAGCACCTCCTGCACCGCAACGACTTCGAGTACCTGGAGCACGACGTCTCCAGGCCGTTCGAGGTCGAGGGGCCGGTGGACATCGTGCTCCACTTCGCCTCGCCGGCGTCGCCCATCGACTACCTGGAGCTGCCCATCCAGACGCTCAAGGTGGGCTCGCTCGGCACCCACAACAGCCTCGGGCTCGCCAAGGCCAAGAGCGCGCGGTTCCTCCTCGCCTCCACTTCCGAGGTCTACGGCGATCCCAAGGAGCACCCGCAGAAGGAGACCTACTGGGGGAACGTCAACCCGGTCGGTCCCCGTGGCGTGTACGACGAAGCCAAGCGTTTCGCCGAGGCCATGACCATGGCCTACCACCGCTACCACGGGCTCGACGTGCGGATCGTGCGCATCTTCAATACCTACGGCCCTCGCATGCGCCTGCGCGACGGCCGCGTGGTGCCGGCCTTCGTCCAGCAGGCCCTGACGGGCGAGCCCATGACCGTCTTCGGCGAAGGGCAGCAGACCCGCTCTTTCTGCTACGTGGACGACCTGATCGAGGGCATCTGGCGCCTCCTGATGAGCGACCTGCGCGAGCCGTGCAACATCGGCAACCCGCACGAGATGACCATCCTGGAGTTCGCCGAGACCATCAAGGCCGCCGTGGGCAGCACGAGCCCTATCGTCTTCAAGCCCCTGCCGGTCGACGACCCCCAGACGCGGCAGCCGGACATCACCCAGGCCCGCGAGCGGCTCGGCTGGGAGCCCCGGGTCTCCCTGTCCGAGGGGCTCAAGAGCACCATCGCCTACTTCCGGTCGGTCCTCGAAGAGCAGGGTCTGTCGCGCGTGTAGAATCCGGCCATGCAGAATCCAAGGAAAGCCTTGAGCTACGCGCTCGAAAAGTACCCGGAACGGGTGGAGATGGTACCGATCGAGCAACTCGTCACCGACAGCGCCCGCCAGAACCCCAAGCGCCCGGCCTACGTGACGCTCGCCGTGCCGGACGAGATCGTCAAGAACCTCAAGGGCAGCCGCGGGGGTGAGGATCGCGACCTGGTGCTCCTGGTCAGGGTGCCGAAAGAGATCCTGGAGCGCTCGGAGAGCCTCATCGTCCTGCCTGGAGAGGTCCGCTGATGGAGATGCCTGCGACGGTCCACTGCGCTCGCTGCGGCCGCCTCCAAGCGCCGGCCCTCACC
>CAXTNS010000131.1:0-894 GCA_964245465.1 uncultured Thermoanaerobaculia bacterium | reverse complement strand
CGAGCGGGTCTGCGCCGACTGCTGGGCCGAGTGGCAGAAGATGGAAGTGATGGTCATCAACGAGCTGCGGCTCAACTTCATGGACCCCGCCGCCCAGGAGACCCTGAACCGCCACATGCGGGAGTTCCTGTTCCCGGGGACGGCTGAAGAATCCAGGCCAGTGCCTGGCGGGACGGGATAGAGCGCGCTCTTGAGAGTGCCGCGCCACCTCCTCCTCCGCTTCCTCGTCCTGGTGGTGATCGTCGGGGCTGGCTTCGCGGTCCTGCGCTGGACTCCCCTGGCCGATTACCTCACCGTTGAGAAGGTCTCAGCTCTCCTCGGCCACCTCCGCGGCGCCTGGTGGGCGCCCTTGGCCCTGATCGCCAGCTACGTGATCCTCTGTCCCCTCGGCGTGCCGGCGACGCCGATGATGATCGCCGGCGGAATGGTTTTCGGGATTGTCGAGGGATCGATCTACAACGTGATCGGCGTGTTCCTGGGCGGTGCCGCCACCTACTATCTTGGTCGGGGCCTGGGACGGGACTTCGTGCTCCATCTGGCGGGCAACCGGCTGAAGAAGGTGGAGCGAATCATCGCGCGGCGGGGGTTCTGGGGCTTGGTGGGAGTCCGTTTCCTGCCTCTCCCGTATCCCCTGGTGAACTACTGCGCCGCCTTGGCCGGCGTCCCCCAGGGCCTGTTCCTCACCACGACCGCGATCGGCCTCATCCCTGGCGTGACCGTCTTCACCTACTTCGCCGCGCTCCTCACCAAGGCGGCCAGCGGCAACCGCTCGGGGATCATCCTTCAGTTCGCCGTCGCCTCGGTCCTGCTGCTCCTCCTCACCTTCATTCCGCAAGTCTGGACCATGCGGAAGCGGCGGGCGCGGTACCAGAAGGTCTGCGAGAGGCGGCGTCC
>CAXTNS010000130.1:3750-12835 GCA_964245465.1 uncultured Thermoanaerobaculia bacterium | reverse complement strand
CATTGGGGGTGGTGATTGCCCGCCGAGTTCAGGAACGGAAGATCGTTTCGCGCCTGGGCGGCGATCGCGGAGTTTCCCTGGCTGATGGCGGCTTGAAGCGAGCTCCGGGCCTCGGAAGCCGGATCGAGGTCGACGGTGTTGAATCGACCCGCAAGGATTTCGGGAGCGGGTTGAATCCCGCCGCCCGGGTAGTATTGGAGCATGCTCGTTTCGGCTTGGGCGTATGCCGCCCCAAAAAAGATACAGCCCAATACGGACAAGGTACGGATGACCATCGATCCCCCTTTATGTTCGGTGACAGTGACGCAATCGAGCATGGGGTCAAGGATAACAGACCCCACCCGGACAAGGTGCCACCCTAACGGACTCAGCGGCAGGAAGTCGCCTGGATTTTCGAGGGCCGGTCCATCCACTTTTCTGATCACCTCAGGCCCCTCACTGTCCACGCCAAGAGACAGAACAGATTCTTTCGCTCCGCATCCCCCCTCTGATTCGGCGCTGGCATGGATCGTGGACTGGCCGGTCTCGCAGGAGGTAATGCGGGAACGAAACGCCGGCGAGCGGTGTCTAAGCCAACAGACGGTAGAGCGCTTGCCACTACGCCACCGTGGGAGGAGCCGTCATGACGACGAGGAAAGACAAGCTGCAGCGCCTTCAGGTCGCATCTCCTTGCTCCAGCTCCTGGGAGGCGATGCACGGCGACGGGCGCAGGCGTCATTGCCTGGAGTGCGACAAGGCCGTGTACGACTTCGCGCAGCTCACGCCGCGTGAGATCGCCGGCGTGATCGAGGCCAGTCAGGGTGAGCTCTGCGCCCGCCTGACGCGCGACGAATGGGGGCGGCTCGTCACCCTGCAGCCTCCGGTCACAGCGGATCCGCTCGCCTCCCGGCGGGCGTCGCCGTTCGTGACGGCTGTGGTCACGGCCGCTCTCGGGCTCGGCGGAACCGCGTGGGCTGCTCAGGCCGCCCTCGCCGCGATCACCGCGCCAACGGCGGAACAGGGAGCCGGGAAGCGGCCCGAAGGCAGCCGGCCGCAACGGACCGGCGATGCCGGCAGCTCCCTCAAAGGCAGGCTCGCCAATGAAGCCGGAGAGCCTGTCCCCAATGCCGAGATCAAGCTCCACAACCAGCTCGACGGACAGGAGCGCGTCACGCGGACGAACGCCGACGGCAGGTTTTCCTTCTCTTCCGTGACGGCTGGGATCTATGGGCTCGCGGCGTCCGTCGGCGGGCGTGACGCGGCAAATGAGGAGGACATCCTGCTCTCGGCCGGAGAGAAGCGGCAGATCGGGCTGACCGTGCCGTCTGCCGTGTGGCAAAGCATCGTCGCCGGCGAGTCCGAGGCCGTGGCTCTCGGCGGCGCGATCGTGGTAGCCCTGGAGCCGATGCGTAGGCTCTACGAAGACACCAGCCTGGTCGTTCTCGCCGTCGCCGGGAAGTCGGTCGCCGTGCGGCAGCAGGAATACACCTCGGAGGTCCGCACCGATCTCGTCATCTCGTCAGTCCTCAAGGGCGACACCCGGGAACGGGTGATCTCCGTCTACCACAATCAAATGCCGAACGAGGATCCGGCGAGCCGCTGGCAGCCCGGCGTCAACGTGCTGGCCTTCCTCGAGCCCCGGGAAGCAGAGACCGGCCGGGGCTCGGACGGCTATGTCGCGGCGGATGCGCTGTCCGGTCTCAGAGAGCTGCCCGCCGCGGAGCTCAAAGCCTACCGGGAGCGGATCGAGGCGCTGGCACGGATTCCGCGGAGCGGCACAGCCCGCCCTGCGGAGCTCCTGGAATGGCTGGTGGCGACCACCGAAGATCCGGCGACCCGCAAAGAGGCGATCTACGAGCTGAGCTGGGCGGTCCGGGAGTTGGAGCGGCAGGCCGAGCAGCACAAGACCCCGGTGGACCGTTATGCGCAAGACTTGCGAAACGTGTTCGCCGACTTCCTCAGCGCCGGTGGAGCGCCCGAGCGCGAGGTGAATCCGGTGATCCTCGCCGCGTTCCTCACCGACGAGCACCGGGAGCGCCTGACCGCGGCACTGCTGAGCGCGCCGAAAGGCGCGGAGGTCGACCTCGACCTCTACGAGCTGGTCGGCCCATGGCACGACGACCGGCTGCTGCCCTGGCTGATCGGCCAGTTCAAGACCGCGGACCTGTCGGACGGAGCAGGCCGGCACCTGATGAGGAGCCTTGCCGCGGTGCTGGACGGCACGGACCTCGCGGACCTCCGAGCCACGGGCGAAGCGCAGATCATGGATCTCGAGCAGCAGCTCGACAACGCGTCCGAAGACGCCAAGCGGCAGCGCCTCGGCAGGCAACTGAAGGCGGCCCAAGAGGAGCTGCGACGCCAGCTCATCGAGGCGCTGGGAAAGCGACGGTAGAGTCTCCGCAGCGTTCACCCCCCGCCTCGACGATGTGAACGTGATGCGTGTGAGGCCATGCGTCAGGATCGTACGGCTTGATCTCCAGGACTTCGGTCATCTTGATATCGCCTCGACGTAGCGAGCCAGCTTTTCAAGAGACGACCGAGTACCGGCATCATTATCTTCGGGCCGAATGCCCGAGGGGATGTTCTCAAACGAGATGGTCACCTCTGTCCCGCCGTCTCTCTCCTCCAATGTGACCATCATGGTCATCTCTCCCCAGAAGGCGGGATCCGCCGAGTCAAAGGTAATCGCTTCGACGATTCTTGCTGGAGGCGTAAGCTCCACGAACCGCGCCCTGTAACGGTCTTCCCGTTCCGCGGTCTTGCCCTGGTGTCCCTGCTCAGAGGCGGGATAGGACAGCGACATCTCATATCCCCCGCCAATCCGGCCGTCGAATTCATGGATCTTTCCGGTCATCCCTTCCGGCGAAAGCCAGACTTCCAGGGCCGCCGGGTCAGTAAACGCCCGGTAGAGGGCTTCGCGCGAAGCCTTGATGACTCTCGAGGTTCGCGTTGAGGCAGGTGAAGGTGCATCGGACATCATTGATATTACCTCCTATGTCGCCAAGGACTCCACATACGTACCCCATCCATCGAAATCGCAATCGTGCTCGAACCCGAGGCGGCACATGAAGAGCCGCCGCTCCGAGCCGAAGGATACGCCGCTCGCTCGAAGCTCACTGAGCGTCTGTGGAGTCATCACAAGCTGCCGGTCCAGATTCTCCCGGAATGCCCGATCGGAGACAAAGCGTGACCGCAACTTTCCTAGAAGGTCTTTGATCAGTGGCATGTGCTCCTCGGGACGCCGAACATTTACTCCCTCCAGCGAGAATCTCCGTAATCGCTGAGCTTATAGAAGATCGCGGCGGCAATCCGGGCCAGCGCGAGCCGGCTCTTCGGCGCGGCAAGGAGCAGATTCTATCATCCCGCAAGTCGAACTCAGTGGATTCGGGTTCCGGCGCTTCCATTTTGGACTTCTTGGCCTTCGATTCGAGGTTCGGATCCTTCATCTCGGAGCTCGAAGCTCTCTTTTCGAAGTTGGAACCCAGTGGATTCCGGATTCAAATCTCGTCATTTCAGTCCTAAAGACCTAGTTTCGACTTCGGAATTCAATGGATTCGAGATTCGAAATCAGTGATCCCGGGTTGGAAGGAGTGGATTTGAAGTCCGAAACCACTGGGTTTGAAGACTGGATGAGGGAAGCAGCAGTTCGAAAGGCGTGATTTGAAAATGGAATGCAGTGGATTCGGGTTTGGAATGGCGAGTTTTGAAAGTGAAATTCAGTGGGTTCCAGATTGAAAAGAGAATTTGGAAGGGAGAAGTTAGCGGGCCGGCAGGGATGCCAGCGGTCCCAAGGGGGCGCTACGCCTAGGGAGTTTACGTCGCAGAACGGTGATCAAGGACCTCAAGGACAGCCGAGTTACTTTCCTCCTTGGGTCCTTGGTGTCCTTTTTGTCCTTGCTGTCCTTTCTCCTACGCCACGCGGGCGGCGGCTCCGGCGGCGGCGAGGGGGAGGAGGATGGTGAAGGCGGCTCCCCCTTCGGGGGCGCGGGTTTCGACCCGGACGTCTCCGCCGTGGGCTTTGACGAGGTTTCTCACGGTGACGAGGCCGAGGCCGGTGCCCTGCTTTTTGCCGGTGGTGGCGAAGGGCTCGAAGAGGTGCTCGGCGGTTGCTTCGGGGATGCCGGGGCCGGAGTCGGCGACTCGGAGGGTCAGGCGGCCTCCTTCGGCTCGGGCTCGGATGGCGATCTTCTTCTCGCGGCCCCAGACGGCCAAGGCTTCGCGAGCGTTGGTGACCAGGTTTTCGAGGACGCGCTGGATACGGTCGCGGTCGAGGGTGACCCGGATGGCGGGGGCGAGCCTCAGATCGAGATCGGCTTCGATGCCTCGCTCTTTGAGGTCGGCGGCCAGGGGGCGCAGGACTTCGTCGAGGAACGGTCCCGCGGCCACGGTCTCCAGGGCCAGGCGCGGCGAGCCGCCGCGGGCGAAGTCGAGGATCTCTTCGATCATCCGGCGGAGACGGTCGGATTCGGTGCGCACGGTCTCGAGCTCCCGGGCGATGGTGGCGGCGTCGCCTCCCCGCACGGCCAAGGCGTGGGCGAGGTCGGCGTAGCCTTTCACCAGGGTCAGCGGGTTCCTCAGGTCGTGCACCACGGAGCTGGTCATCTGGCCGATGGCCGCGAGGCGGCTTTCGCGCTCGTGGAGCTGGCGCTCGATTTCACGGGACCGCAGGTGGGCGGCGATGCGGGCTTCGAGCTCGCGCAGGGCGAAGGGCTTGACCACGTAGTCGTCCGCTCCCACGTCCAGGCCCTCGGCAACGGCTTCGGTGCCGGCCCGGGCGGTGAGCAGGAGGACGGGAGTGGTGGCGAAGGCCGGGTCCTGCTTCAAACGGCGGCAGAGCTCGAAGCCGTCCATGCCCGGCATCATGACGTCGGAGACGACGAGGTCGGGACGCGTGCGGTGGGCCGCTTCGAGGCCGGCGGCGCCGTCGGCGGCGGTCTCCACCCAGTAGCGGCGGGAGAGGCGGGCGGCCACGAAGTTGCGCAGGTCGGGGTTGTCTTCCACGAAGAGGATGCGCGGCGCTCCGGCGGGCGCCTGAACCCGCAGACCTTGCGGACCCCACTGGCTCTCGCGGGCCAGCCTCGGGACTTCGACGTCGGCCAGCAGGGTCTCGCGCAGGGAGCGCGTGGCGTACTCGCGGGCGGCGAGCGCATCGGCACGGGCCTGGGCGAGCTGGTCTTCGCGCCGTCGGGGTTTGCGGCGCCGGTCGCCGGTGACCATGGCATCCCCCGGGTCGCGGGGCAGCTCGGCGCGGAAGGTGGAGCCCATGCCAAGCTGGCTGCGCACGGTGACGGTGCCGCCGTGGAGGCGGGCCAGCTCGCGGGCGAGGGAGAGGCCCAGACCCGTGCCGCCCTGCTCGCGGGAGGTCGAGCCGTCCACCTGGTGGAAGCGCTCGAAGATGCGTTCGAGCTGGTCTTCGGGGATCCCCGGGCCGTCGTCTTCCACTTCGAAGGCGACCACTTCCCGGTTGGTGTCTGCGGGCGCGGTCAGGGCGCGCACGGTGACGGTGCCGCCCGGGGAGGTGAATTTCAGGGCGTTGGAAATGAGGTTGGCCGCGATGGTCTCGGCCTTGGCCGCGTCGAAGACGGAGTCGGGGACCTCGTCGAGCCGCTCGGTAAGGAGGCGGATGCCGCGCCGCTCCGCGTGGGGGGTCGCGGCGGCGGCCAGCTCGGCCAGGAGCGTTCCCAGGTTGCCTTCTTCGGGCTCCAGGCGCAGGCGTCCGGATTCGAGCTTGGCGCCATCCAGGAGGGCGTTGACCTGCCGGAGCAGGCGGCGGGCGTTGGTGGCCATGGACTCCAGGAGCACGCGCCGCGCGGAGTCTTCTTCGGAGGCCATGAGGGTTTCGAGCGGACCCAGGAGCAGGGTGAGAGGCGTCCGCAGCTCGTGGCTGACGTTGGCGAAGAAGCGGGTCTTGGCCTCGTCGAGGTCCTTGAGCTCTTCGTTAGCCTTCAGGAGCCGGAGCCGAAGGGAGAGGTCGCGCCGCCGCGTCCGACGGCTCGACAGGGTGGCGAGGCACGTGAACACCCCGGAGCCGGCGACGAAGAAGAGCGGCCCGACCATTTCTTTCGACGGCCCGTGGACCGCCAGGTTGATCCCCAAATAGGTGAGGAAGATCGAGGCACAGAGCGCTCCCACCGCTACCAGCTCCCAGGGGATGAAGACGCCGATGACGAAGATGACGATGACGATACCCGCGAAGTAGTTGCTTGAAAATCCATCCAGGTACGCGGCCATCAGCGAGATGCCGGCGGCCGAGGCGATGGAGCCGAGCATCACCACGGGCTGGGCCAGCCGCTCGGCGAAACGGGAGTAGACGGCCAGGAGCGCCACTCCATACACGCAGCAGACCCCGGCGCGGATGACGAGGAACCGCAGCGCCTGCCCCGGCGCCGCCAGCAGGTCGAGCAGCCCGAAGACCGGGAAGAGAGTGAGCGCGGACCACAGGAGGAACCGCGCCCGTTCCACGAACAGCCGCCGGCTCTCCTCCGAAAAAACCTTTTCGAAGCCGGGGATCCTGGGAGAGCGCTCCAACAACATTGCTACTTCTCCGCGCGCACGACGATCGCAGTGGGCGGCGATCCGAAGGCGTGGAACGTGTGGACCCGCGCGAAGCCGGCCTCGGCCATCAGGGCCTTGAGCGCCGCGGCGTCGAGGAATCGGAAGCGGCCGTCTTCTTCCAGCTCGATCAGACGGCTGACCATGTTGGCGAAGTGGCGCAGGGCCTCCAGCTTGCGGCTGGCCATCCCGTCATCCTCTTCTCTCTGGCGTTCCAGGATCTCCGCGCCCTCGGTATACAGCTTGGAAGGATCGAAGTTGGGCCGGATGGAGGAGACGACCAGGGTGCCGCCCGGCTTGAGCAGGCGGTGCATCTCGCGCAGGGAGGCGAGGGGATCGAACAGGTACGGCAGGACGAGGGAGGAGCCGATCCGGTGGAACGATTCGTCGGGCAGGTCGAGACGGAGCCGCGTTGATTCACCAAAGTGAAGATGACGGAACTTCAATTCGTCCGCCGATGCCTGTCCAAGCAAAAAGCGCGCGGCGAGGCTGATTTCCAGGGCGATCTCCACTTCCCGGTCTTCCAGGGCGGGGCACAGCTCGCGCACCCGGGCCGGGGCCGCTGGGGCGCCGCGCAGGATGGCGTGCAGCTCCTTGCCGTAGCCGGCGGCCAGCTTGCGCGCGGTGCCGAGCGGGAGGCCTTCAACCCGGTGGACCAGGCCTTCGACGCCGTAGAGGCGGCCTTCCAGGAAGTCGGCGATGGCCGAGAAGCGCGAGACCTCCAGGTCCGCCACCAGCCCCCGGTGCTCCGGCACGGACAGCCCCTTTTCGGCGCAGGCGGCCAGCAGCTTCTCCCGCGTGCGCTCCACGGCTTCGGGAACGAGATCGAGAAACGTGATCGATCCCGGTCCGGTGCCTGCGGGGTAGGCGTCGATCAGGGCCAGCGCGAGGTTCCCCGTGCCGCAGCCGAAGTCCGCCAAATGCTCGCCCGGATGGGGATCGAGCAGCTCGGCCTGGCGGGCCAGGAAACGTGGATATTCGGGATGGTCGAGGAGAATGTCGTAGCCGATCTCATCGCCGGGCGCGCCGAACAGGTGCTCTTTCCAGAAGCCCTCGGCGTCGTCCAGCTCCAGGCGCTCGACGCGCGCCCACTCGGCCTCGCTCTGGCGGGCAAAACGGGAAAGATTGGGCTCGCGGGCCGGCCGGTCCACGCCGAAGAGGTGCTTGGAGATCGACTCGGCCACCAGCTTGAACAGCTCGATGGCCTCGGCGCCGCTTTTCAAGACGTGCCCCGTGGCGCACTCGAAGATCTCGCGCACGCCGCCGCCCGGGGCGTCGAGCAGGGCACGCACCCGCGAGCGGGTCACCCAGCAGTCGTAGGTGCCCAGGATCCAGACCACGGGGGCCTGGATGCGCGCGAGGTCGCGCCGGCCGTCTTCCAGATAGGCCAGGCCCGCGTCCAGGGCCTGGCCGTAGAGCGAGCTGCCGCGGATGGGCCGGCCGTGGATGAGGATGGTCTCCGGCCCCTCGCCCCGGCGGTAGACGTCGAACAGGTCGAGCCCCGCGAGGTAGTTGCGCAGCACGTCCTGGGCGTCCGGGCAGCCGTAGGGCGCGATCCACAGGTCGACGGGCGGCACGTCTTCTTCCAACAGCACCCGGCGCGCCGGGATGGCCGAGAGCGACACGCTCACCAGGGTGCGCTTCACGGGCCGGAAGCGCCGTTCCAGGTAGCGCAGCGAGGCCGCGATGTCGTCGCCCAGGTGGCCGAAGGTCCAGTTGTAATAAGGACGCCCCTCGGCCACGAGCCGCGGGTCCATGGTGCTCTCGCCCGCGATGTGGGAGGCGTCGAAACGCAGCACCACGGCTTTGCGGCCGTCGCGATCCAGGTCGTCCAGGACGGTGCGCGCCAAGAGGCCGAAGATCTCCTTGCGCTTGAGGATGGCGGGGGCGATGACGACCGCCACGTCCGGCCGAATGGAGGCGTCCGAGGTGTCGAAGTTGGCGTCCACGATCCCCGCGACGCGGTCGCCCTGGCGGTTCTTGTAGCGCACCACCTCGACGCCGCCCTCCGTGATCTTGCCGGGCCGGCGCACGAAGGCCGCCACTTTGCCGCCCAGGAAGGAGACGGTCCGCGAGAGGCGCGTGGCCAATCCCCCGCGTATGGAGTGGCGTTTGAGCTCGCGGAAGCTGTCTCGATCCAGGTCCCCCTCGTCGAAGCGCAGGCCGGCGCGCAGGCCGCCGTCGTCCAGGGCCGAGAGGTAGCGCACCGTGGCGCCGCCGACCTCGCGGCGCTCGCCCTCGACCTCCAGCGTGAAGGCGGGCAGGTGCGTGCCCGGCACCAGCGCGGCGGCGGCGGGAAGCTGCACGGAGGCGCCGCCCTCGCCCAGGTCCAGCACGGACAGCCGCAGCCGGCCGCCCGGGGCGTGCGGGGCCGCGAGGTCGCAGAAGGCCCGACGCAGGCTCGACCGCCGCTCCGTGCGCCGCTCGGTGAGGTAGATCCGCTCGGGGACCATGACCTCGGCGACGGGGATGTCGGATCCGGTACCGACGACGATCCCCTCCAGGGCATAGGAAAGAGGCGGATCGGAGAAGGTGACGTAGAGGACGCGGGACC
>CAXTNS010000130.1:0-3740 GCA_964245465.1 uncultured Thermoanaerobaculia bacterium | reverse complement strand
GACGCGGGACGCGGGAGCGATCCCGAGGTCCAGCCGCAGCACGCTTCCGTGGGAATTGTGGGCTTCCAGGGCGACTGCCTGGCAGGGAAGGGGCTTGAAGCCACGGCCGGGCTGGATCGCGGTCGCCGGCAGGGGCCGCTCGACAAGCTTCTGGAGAACCGTCCGGATCTCGGACGGCTCGCCGAGCGGCAGCAAATTACCGGGAATCAGGTCGCCCAGGGCCCGCTGGACCCGGACGATCGCCTCGTCCATTTCATAGAAGCCGGCGTGGGAGCGCAGACGGGCGCGGTCGCGCGCCGTGACCTCCTCGAAGCGCACGCCGATACCCTCAGGCGAGGAGCGCACGGCGCGGGCCGTGACGAGGATGGGGCGTGGATCTGTTGGAATTTCGATCGACAGCCGCAGCCGGACGTCCGGGGCCACGGCCGCAGGGACGCGCAGGAAGGCGCCGTCCGCGGAAAGATCGGTCGCCGCCAGGCCGCCCCCCAGTTCCGGCCCTTCCAGGATGCGCACGGCCGCGAGCGTGCGGCGCCGGGGCGAGCGGCGCTCCTCGTTCGACTTCCCTGCCTGCCAGCGGGCGAGGCCCTCCAAGAGCCCCGATTCCTCCCGAATCGGTTCCTCTGCGATCATCGTCCCTCCCCAGAAACTACGGCGTCAGCCACCCACCCGAGCATGGACCGGGTCCGTGAGCCGTCCCCGGATCTGGGCAAAATCCCGGTGGCAGCGGAGGAATACGTCCACCAGCACCGGGTCGAAATGCGCTCCGCGGTCTCTTACGATCCTGCGGACCGCCTCTTCATGATCGAAAGCAGATTTGTAGGGACGACGGCTGGTGATCGTGTCGTAGGCATCCGCGAGAGCCACGATGCGAGCCGCCAGGGGTATCTGTGTACCGGCGAGCCCACGCGGATATCCTGAGCCATCCCAACGCTCGTGGTGGTGATAAGCAATTTCCATACCCAATTTGAGGAAACTATGCCCCTGGTACCGCTCGATCACGCCCTTGAGGGTGTCGCCCCCGATCTGGGGATGGGTGCGCATGACAGCTATCTCGTCGGGCGAGAGGGGGCCAGGCTTCCTGAGGATCGAGTCCGGGATGCCCACCTTGCCGATGTCGTGGAGGGGGCTCGACTTGTAGATCTGCTCGACGGTCTCCGGCGTGACTCGGCCGAGCGCGGGCTCGCGGGCGGCCTCCTGGGCCAGCCGGCGGCTGTATTCGGCCATGCGCTCCAGGTGCTGGCCCGTGGCACTGTCGCGCGATTCGGCGAGGCGGGCGAGGGTCAGCAGAGCGATGTCGCGCGTCTGGCGGATCTCGACCGTCTGCTCCTCCACCATGCGCTCGAGGCGCTTGCGGTACTCCTCGTTCTGGCGGATGAGGCGGGAGCGTTCCAGGGCGCGCTCGACGGTGCGCAGCAGGTCGTCGGCGTCGAACGGCTTGACGATGTAGTCATAGGCCCCGGCCCGCACGCACTGGCGCACGGTGTCCATCTGCTGGACGCCGGTGACCATGACGACCTGGATGGTGGGGTCGAGCCCCTTCAGCCGCTCCAGCAGCTCGACGCCCGAGAGGCCGGGCATCTCGATGTCCGACAGCACCAAGGCCGGCCGGGGCTCCTCGGCGGCGAGAACCAGAGCCTCCGTGGCGTCCTTCGCGGCCTGGCAATCCAGGGAGAGGGGCGAGAGATAGGCGAGGAGAAGCCCGCGTACTCCGGGCTCATCATCGACGATTACCACGCGTTCTTTCATACGGCGGCAAGCTGCGCCGGATTCCGCGAACCGCGAAGCACCGGGGCATCCCTCCACTCAGAGATGAGGGAGGGCCTCGTCCAGCCTGGCCGGGGAGGAGGAGGCCGGCTGAATGAGGCCCTCTCCTCGGCAACTTCGTGATGCGACGACTTCTACGGCGACTACGATCGTAGATTGTACAGGAAATGGTGCGCTTCTCCACTACCCATTCCTTCAAGATCTTGCCCGGGGATCAAGACGCCTTGAGCCCGTAGGGCGGGGACTCTTAGCCCAAGGCGTGAGCCCATCTCCGCTTGGTTCTCTGCGATAGGTCTCCAATTGGCTGCCGTGAACCGGTACGGTGTACTCTTCGTAGAGACGTCCCGCCGTTTGTGGACCCGGTGAGTGCCCGGTTGAGGACTGGGACGTCTCTTCGAAGCGCAGACCTTGACGGTCGACCTCAGCGCTCTTGAAGGCCCACGAGGCGTGGTTGAGAGGGTGGGGTACCCGGCATTCCTTGCTCCATGATCCCCCAGGCCCTCAAGGACGCGCTGGGCTGGGATCACTTCTTCTTCCGCTCCAACGCCTTCTTGATGTAGGGCACGGCGTCCGGCGTTTTGCAGCCGGTCTCGCCGTGGTCGACTTCCACTTTTCCGATCCGTCCCGCGGCGGCGACCGCTTTCTTTTCCAGCGTGGGGTTGCGGATGCCGATCGCGATCAGGGCGTTGTTCATGTCGTAACGGACCCAGTTCTTCGCGGAGTGGATTTCCTTTTCGATCCTGGCGAGATGGCGCTCGAAGTACTCGTCCGGCAGGCCCGGGTCGTTCATGGCGAGGTGGGCCAGAACCTTCCAGCCGGCGCACGCGACCCATTCGGTATCTGAGCCAGCCGCCTCGATCCACCGCTCCAGGGCTTCGCGGGCGCCCGGGCTGGCGGCGGCCACGCCGGCGAAGGCGTCGGTCTCGGTGCGGCTGCGCAGACGCCCGGCCCAGCGGTCGAGATCACCGCCGTCCATCCGCTTGGGATCGGCCACCATGGCGCCGAGGATCCGGCCGTCGTGGTTGCTGGTGGCCCAGAGCCCTTCAGCGAGATCGTGATTGACCTTGAGCTTCTTCTTGAGGTTTTTCAAATCGGCGTAGCTGACGCCGTAGACGTCCTCCGCCACGCCACGGCGGCGATAGATCTTGCGGTTCTGCTCCGTGCCGAGCGACTTCAGGGTGTCGAGCGCTTCCTGGACGTCCATCGCTACCTCCTCATCAGCTTGAAGCCGATCTCCCGGCCCATCTTCTGGACGTAGGCCAGGCGGATCCACAGCAGGGCAAGGGGCTCCAGCAGGCGGGCCTGGTCGAGAGCGCCCGCGTCCACGGGATCGAACCCGAGGTCGGCGGCGAGCTTCGCGGCGGCGGCCTTGGCGTCCGCGTCGTCGCCGCAATAGAACATGGTGGCGGCCACGCCGTTGAAGTCCGGGTTCGTCATGTTGTTGGCGCCGATGGTGTTGAAGACCTTGACCACCCGCGCCCCCGGCGCCCAGGCGGCCACCTGCTCGCCGCCCGAGGTGTCGTGACCATGGGTCAACCCGGAGAGCTGGGGGGCCAGCGGGTTCGTGCAGTCGAAGACGATCTTTCCCGTGAGATCGCCCGCGTTCCGGAGGGCGTCCCCGGTCCCCTCCCAGGGAGTCGCCAGCACCACCACCTCGCCGAAGGCGGCCGCCTCGGCCACGCTCCCCGCTTGGGCGCCCGTCTCCTCCAGCAGCTTCGCCACTTTCGGGTCCGACGTGTCCCGGACGCCGAACGTCACCTCGTGTCCGGCCCGCGTCCAGCCCCGGCCCAGGGCCCCGCCGACCGATCCCGCTCCGATGATTCCGATTCTCATGAGGTCTCCTCTCGGTTGGTTCCGGGGGTCACCGCCACCAAGACGGTCACCGGCACCTCCCCTTCTCTTCAATTTTCTGCGTAGAATGTGAAAGATCTACCTTCATCAGTCTAAAAGGAGGGATGAGCACTTCCGTGGCGGAA
>CAXTNS010000129.1:0-12863 GCA_964245465.1 uncultured Thermoanaerobaculia bacterium | reverse complement strand
GTGCCCATGTTCCCGTTCCATACCTGGCTGCCGGACGCGCACGTCGAGGCGCCCACGGGGGGCTCGGTGATCCTGGCCGGCATCCTGCTGAAGCTCGGCACCTACGGCTTCCTGCGTTTCGCCCTGCCGCTCTTCCCGGACGCGAGCGAGGCCGCCCGGCCGCTGCTCATCGCGCTCGCCGTGATCGGCATCCTCTACGGCGCGCTGGTTGCCTGGGTGCAGGAGGACATGAAGAAACTGGTGGCCTACTCCTCCATCGCCCACCTGGGGTTCGTGATGCTGGGGCTCGTGGCGATCGACATCGTGGCCTGGCAGGGCTCGCTCCTCCAGATGGTCAACCACGGCCTCTCGACGGGCGCGCTGTTCCTCCTCGTCGGCATGCTCTACGACCGGCGGCACACCAAGAAGTTCGCGGAGTTCGGCGGTCTCGCCAAGGTGATGCCCGTGTTCGCCTTCTTCCTCGTGTTTTCGAGCCTCGCCTCCGTGGGCCTGCCGGCGCTCAACGGCTTCGTGGGCGAGTTCATGATCCTCACCGGCAGCTTCCGCACCCTCGGCTGGCCCGTGGCGGTCGCCACGTTCGGCGTGGTGCTGGCGGCCATCTACCTTCTGAAAATGATCCAGCTCACGATCTGGGGTCCCCTCACCAAGGAAGAGAACCGCGGGCTGTCCGATCTCTCGGGCCGCGAGGTGGCAGCGCTCCTTCCGCTCTGCGTGCTCATGCTGTGGATCGGCGTCGCGCCGGAATCCTTTCTGAAACCGAGCCGGCAGGCCCTCGAAGGGGTCCTCACGGCCTACCGTCAGCGGGTCGCGGAACCGGAGGTCGCCCAGGCGACGTTGCGTGCTGTTCCCACTCAGGAGGCCAGCCGATGAACCTGCAATTCGACTGGGCGCTCCTGCTCCCCGAAATCGTGCTCTGCGGCGGCGGCATCGTGCTGCTGCTCCTGGACGCCATCGCGCCCTCGATCCGGCGGGCTTTCACGCCCCTTGCCGTCCTGGTGACCCTGGCGGCCGGCTGGGCCTGCTACTGGGCGATGCCGCTCAGCGCACCCTCGACCGATCCGAGGACCTTCAACGGCCAGATCGAATCCTCACCGCTCACTCTGGCCTTCTCCATGGTGGTGCTGCTGGTGACGGTGCTCTGCCTGCTCGCCTCGCAGGGTTATCTCCGGCGGGAGAAGATCCTCTCGGGCGAGTACCACGCCCTCCTCCTCTGGTGCGCGGCGGGCCTGCTCCTCATGCTGCGGGCGACCGAATTGCTCACGATTTTCCTGGCACTCGAAACCCTTTCGCTCTGCCTCTATTCACTGGCCGCCTTCCACCGGCGGATCTCGCTCTCGGGCGAAGCGGCGATCAAATACTTTCTGATGGGCGCCTTCGTCAGCGCCTTCGTGCTCTACGGCATCGCGCTCGTCTACGGCGCCACGGGGAGCACGCGGCTCGACGAGATCGGCGCCGCCCTGGCCGCCGCTCCCGGGGTGCCCATCCTGGCAAGCCTCGGCATTCTGTTCCTGGTGGCGGGCTTCGGCTTCAAGATGAGCATCGTGCCGTTCCACGCGTGGTCGCCGGACACCTACCAGGGTGCGCCGTCGCCGTTCGTGGCCTTCCTCTCCGTGGCGCCCAAGGTGGCGAGCGCGCTGGTGCTCTACCGTCTGCTGAACGCCATTGTCCAAGGCGGCGCGGCCTCGAACACGGCCAAGTGGTCCACAGTCGTGGCGATCCTCGCCGTGCTCTCCATGGTGGTGGGCAACCTCCTGGCCCTGGTGCAGCGGGACATCAAGCGCATGCTCGCCTACTCGGGCATCGCCCACATGGGCTACCTGCTGCTCGCCCTGGTGACGATCGACCGGGCTTCGCTCATGCCCGTGCTGGTCTACCTGCTGGCCTACGCGCTGATGAACGCGGGCGCCTTCGCCGTGATCTCCATGCTCTACAACCGGCCGGGCGAGCAGCACCTGATCTCGGACCTCGGGGGCTGGGGCTACCGCTATCCCCTCCTGGGCGCCTGCCTCGCCATCTGCATGCTGTCGCTGGGCGGCATTCCCCCGACGGTGGGCTTCCTGGGCAAGTACGTGGTGTTCCTGAACGCCGTGAGCGACGGCTACGTCGGCCTTGCCATCACGGGCGTCCTGGCGAGCCTCGTCGGCGTCTTCTACTACCTGCAGGTCGTTTACTATCTCTACATGAAGCCGGAAACGCGGCAGCCGGAAGGGTTGCTCATCGACGTCTGGGGCCGTGCCGCGGCCGTGCTCGCCGCTCTGGGCACGCTGGCCCTCGGTCTCTGGCCCACGGATCTGCTGCAGTGGCTGACGACCGCCGTGAAGTAAACGAGCCGCAGGAAGAGGTCTCGCCTCTCACCCTCAACCGGCTCTCGTTCTACCTGCGCTGTCTGCGCCATCTCCAGGAGCTTGGCCTGAAACGGGTCTCTTCCCAGGAGATGGCGCACCGCTACCACCTCTCCGCCACCCAGATCCGCAAGGACCTGGCCCAGTTCGGAGAGTTCGGCATCCGCGGCGTGGGCTACGACGTGGAGGGCCTCGCCGACCACCTCAACTCCCTCCTCGGCCTGGACCGCAAGCACGCCATGGTGATCGTGGGCATGGGAAACCTGGGGAGCGCTCTCGCCCGCTACCTGGGCTTCAACTACGGTGCCTTCCAGGTGGTGGCAGGAGTGGACGTCGATCCCAAGAAAATCGGCCGCAGGGTGGGGAACTTCACCGTCCGTCCCTCCTCGGAGCTGAAGGAAGTCATCCGCGAATCCGGAGCCGAGATCGGCGTCCTCGCCGTCCCCGCCGAAGCCGCTCAGGAGAACTACGACGCTCTTGCCGAAGCCGGCGTCAAAGGCGTCCTCAACTTCGCCCCCGTCCGCGTCAAGCGCCGGCCCGACGTTCCCCTGAAGAACGTGGATTTGCGGATCAATCTGGAAGAGCTGGCGTTTTTCCTGCGGGAGTGAGGCCATAATGAATGCCGTCACCCCATTGCTGAGGCCAAACGAAATAGAAGCAGGTAGACGGCCTCTCCTTGGGCTCTTCCTGAGAAAGCATGCATCAACGGACGACAACCTCCTGCCCCAACTCAATCTCAGCACCCGCAGCGAGCGCAGCCTCCGTGTCCGCGTCGAGGCCCTGGGTTGAAGCTTTGGGAAGAGGATTCTTCGAGAACAGCAGGAGAGGCTGATAGCGCCCAATGCCGTCGAGGACGAGGGTGGCTTGCAGATTTTCGTCCTTTCGGGAACAGGGGCTTTCCGTGGAGCAGCTCAGGACCAGCTCGGCGTCGTTCCGGTAGACCCGTAGCTGGGCATGGGGGGCTCCGCCCGTGGAGGCCGTAAGACGCAGGGAATCCCCCGGCTTGGCCTCTTCTCCACGCTGGACGGAAGGACCGGCTTCAATCTCGGCTTTGAGGAAGACAGGGGTTGGCTCGGGCATTCGCACGAGGAGGACGGCGGCTAGCGATGCGGCCAGTGCCGCCGGCGCGAGGCCCCACCAGAGCCGCCATCGTCGCCGTCCCCGCCTCTGCTCGATCCGCTCCCAGACTCCGGCCTGCCAGCCAACCGGCGGCTGGTCTCCTTCTCCCACGGTGGCGAGCCTCTGGCGCAGCCGGTCGTAGAAGTCCTGAGCGGCAAGGCAGTCCGGGCAAGATGAGAAGTGCTCGTCGAGAGGCAAGCCCTGTTCCATCAAGAGGACGGCCTCGGTCTCGAAGCGGTCGCAATGGCTCATGGCGCCACTCCCTTTTCTTCCAGGCAGCGGCGCAGCAGGGGCAGGGCACGGGACACCCGCACCTGCAGCGCCGGGGCTTTCTCGTTCGACAGGCGGGCGATCTCGGGGTAAGAGAGCCCTTGCTGATAACGCAACAGCACGGCGGTCCGCACACGCGGCGCGAGCCCACGCAGGCAGCTTTCGAGAATCCGCGCCACCGAGCGCTCCGACAAGCGATCCTCAACGCTGCTGACGGGTTCAGGCAGATCCGGAGCCTCCTCGATCGGCCCGAACCGCTTGTGCCTCCGGCGGTGCATCTTCAGGATGTCCAGGCAGCGGTGTCGGGCGATGCCGAAGAGCCACGTCTTCAGCGACGAACGGCGGCCGAACCTCACCAAACCCTCGTGGGCCTGGACGAACGTCATCTGCTGAACCTCCTGGGCGAGGTCGTCATCCGCCACCATCTGCCGGCAGTAGCGGTAGACGGCAACGCCGTACTCCCGCATCAAGACAACCAGGGCGTCGTCGATCTTCCCCCGGTCCAGAGCGGCCAACGCGGCCCGCTCCGGATCGGGGGGAGTCCCCGGCGACTCCCTGGTCCCATGGATCAGTGACAGCACGGGCGACCTCGGTGATCCTCAGCTCACTGGGGCGCCAAGAACATAGCTTCAAGATAGTCAGGTAGAGGGGGCGGCGGGGGTGGCAGCGGACCGCTCCACGAGCAGTCCGCGCCCATGCAGGGCCGCCAGATAGCATCCACCATCTCTGAGATCGGCACAAGCCGGTAGACCCTCAGGCTGACCAGGCCAACCATGGGAACCGTGGTGGTGCCTGCCCTGTACAAGACGGGCTCGGTCGGCCGGGTGCCGGGTCTGCGCGTTACCATCACGACATAAACTTCTTTCCCCGTGTTGACTAGTGCGACCTTACCTTCAGTGCTGACGTAACTGAGACCTTCTTCTAACTCCCCCTTGTCGGGAAAAGGTTCCTGGGCCGTGGCGGTCGTCGCCAGGAAAGCGCAGCCGAGACCGAGAGCGAAGATCAGGAAGCCTGAAAGCCTGTGTTTGTACATAGTTCCCTCCTTGACGAGCTTCGTCCAGAACCCAATCGGACCCCAAACAGCACGAAGGGGGTCCACAGGGTAGGCGACTGACCCCGGCCAATCGCAACACGCTGGGTGCGAGCCAGCGCGCCGGCGGAATCGGAAGCGCCACGTTTGGCGTAGAAGCGGAGGGCGAGTTCATGGATATGCCGATCCTCTCCAAGCCTCGTGGGCCTAGACGACTCCCCCGCTCCAGAGCGGCCAGCGTGGCCCACTCTGGATCGAGCCCCCGGCGACTCCCTGGTCTCATGAATCAGTGACAGCATGCACGGCCCCGGTGATCTTCAGGTTACCCGGGCGTAAGGACCGTGACCCCAGGATAGTCAGGCAGAGGGGGCGGTGGGGGCGGCACCGGGCCGCTCCACGAGCAATCCCCCATGTTGCAAGGCCGCCAGAAATCTTCCCGCATGAAGGCGACGCTCGTGACCCCCTGGACGACCACTTTGTCGATGTCGACCTTGGAAATCCTCATGGAGCCTCTTGCATACGAGATGGATGGGTCAACCGGCGCAGTGCCGGGAGTGCGGTTGACCACGACGATATAGGTGATCTTTCCGTTATTGAACAGCGTGACCGTGCTTCCATCGCTGACGTAGCTGAGACCTTCCGCCAGCGTTCCCGCTTCGAGAGACTCACGGGCTGTAGCGACCGACACCACGGACGCACAGCCGAATCCGAATGCGAAGACCAGGAAACCTGAGATCCAGCGTTTGAACATAATCCTCTCCTTAACGAGCTTCGTTCAGAAACCGGTCGGACCCAAAAAGTACGAAGGGGGCCCACAAGATAGGCGACTGACCCTGGTCAATCGCAACACGCTGGGCGCGGGCCAGTGCACCGGCGGGATCGGAAGCACCACCTTCGGCATAGAAGCGAAGAACGAATTCGTGCGTTCGTTGATCCTCGATCGACCACAGCGAGGCAAGGACGGAACGGCTGCCCGCGGCCAGGAAGGCGGCCCCCACCGATCCCCACATCTGACGTCCCGGCCGCACTCCGGAGGCACAGCTTGCGAGCACGACCAGGCTCGGGCCAATCCGACGAGTAACGATCTCGGAGGCCTGCAACCGGCGATCGGCCATCAGGATCCAGGGGCCGCGGGAGCTCAGGCCGGTGTGGGTGGCCAGGTGGAGGATGCGCGCGTGCGCGGCTCCCGCGAGTTCGCGGGAGGTGGCGGCCCCGGCGGTCCGGAAAGAGGAGCCTGCCAGGAGCTTTGCCACGGCCTGTCCCTCCGCGGCTGCCGCCGGCAGGTTGCCCTGAGGATCGGCCAACACGAGAGGAGACCCCGAGTTCTTCACGCCACGGCTTTCGAGAGCCGCCAGAGCGCTCAGACTGGGAATCAGGGCGATCGTGTGATCTTCTACCAGATACCGGTCTTCTCGCCTCAGAGCGGCGAAGGGAAAGTTTCCCAGGACGCCATCGGCGACAATGTAGAGGGTCTCCCCCCGCTCCGTAAGTGATCCAGGAGGCAGGAAGATTTCTCCTAGCCGTCTGGCCGTGGCAGTGTCTTCCGGATGGGCGAGGAACCGCTCCACCAGCCGGCGGATCCCGGCCACAGGAACGGCCAGGGGGAGCAGGCGGACCTCATCCCGGGTCACGATGGCCAGCCAGAGCTCATCCCCCGCTTCGAAGTAGACGAGGCCGTGGCGGTCTCCGAAGGCGCTGAGGACCCGATCGATCGGCTGTAGCACCGCTACAGGGGACTCGCTCATCACCGGCAGCAACCGTTCCAGGTCTCCCATTCGCGCTGCCGCAACGTCGGGCGACCACTGCGAGGCAGGAGACGATCCCTCTAAGGATTGGGCGTGGAGGAACGCGTCGAGGAGGGTCCGCGCCTGGGCTCTCTCCGCCGTGGCTAAAGCCTCTTGAGCCCGGCCCGACCGGGCTTGCAGGCGAAACAGCGCCTCGAAAGGCTCGCGTTTCCTGTCGAGAAGCCAAGTCTTGAGCTCGTCGAAAGCGAGCGAACGGCGCATCTCCTCGACGATCTCGATTGCTTTTCTATAGGCTGCCTCCGCCACTTTCAGATTCCCGCGGGCTTCTTCGGCCTGACCTCGCTGGTACTCCAAGTCCCAGGCCCAGTCCGGAGCCGGATCCTGGCTTAGTGCAGTCGCGAGAGCCTGGATAGCTTCCGTGGGACGCCCCAGGGCGAGATCCACGCGGGCACGGTAGTACAGCAAGGATGACGGCTTCGGCTCGCCGGGCTCGGCGTGCTTCCAGGCCTCCTCCAGGTGATGTGCGGCACGGGTGTCGTCCCCGAGGCGGAGATAGATGTTGGTCAGATTCAGGTGAACCGAGCGGAAGAATACTCGCTCGGTCATCGCGGATCCCAGCACGAGCGCCTGTTCGAGATCGCGGCGAGCCAGGGCCAGCCGGCCTTCGTCCGCCAAGACGTTCCCGCGGCTGGCGAGGATCCAGGCTTGGCCACTGGGGTCCTGCTCGCCCGCGAGCTCACCGGCCTTCTCCAGGGCTTGCCAAGCCCCCTCGAGGTCCCCCACCGTGTACAGAGTATTGTAGAGGCCTCTGACGGAGGCTGCCTCCTGTTTCCGGTCTTCAGCTTTGAGAGCCTCTTCCAGAGCCTGGCGATAGAAAAGGAAAGCTTCGCGGTATCTGGATCGTTGCAAGGAAATCTCAGCGAGCCGGACGAGGGTGTCCGAGGCTCGTTGATGATGGTTGCGGGCCTGGTATAGGGCAAGATCAGAACGGTACTCCCGTTCCGCCGCCTCGAACTCGCCCCGCTGCAGGTGGATGGCTGCCGCAAGACCCCAAACTCCGGGCTGCACCTTGCCGTCCTTCGCCAGCCGGTCTACCCAGGAGAGGACTTCATCTCCATGTCCGAGGGAATAGTGGGCCAAGACGGTGGACGCCCCCGCGGGGGGATCACCTTCGGCGGTGTAAACCTCCGCGCAAAGCTTGGCCGCTTGCTCGTACTGGCCTTTCCCGATCAGGTCCGTACAGCTCTGCACTCCGCTCTCGCGGCACCCCGCCAGCAGGGCGACCGCCAGAGCGCACACCCAGGTGCGCCTTTGGATCATGGAGACAATGATGGCATAGGTTGACCAGGAGCGAAATGAACCCATGCCGACTCTTCTATGCAGTTCTCTGTTTTGACAAAGCCGCCGAGAAAAGGTAGAGGTGCCGCTTACCGTCGATCCAAAGCGGCCGTGCTGAAGGCAGGAAAACGACTCACCCCGGCCCGCGCCGGTAGAAGCTGATCGCGCTCTCGCCGTACCGCCGCACGTCCACCCGCGTCAGCGGCCCCGCCTCGATGGGCAGCTCGCGGCGGGAGGTGTGCTCCGCGGCGACTTCTCCGTCCAGGGCGAGGAGAGGGGCCACGGCTTCGAGCAGCTCCGGATAGGGGCCGAAGTTGTAGGGCGGGTCGGCGTAGACGAGGTCGAAGGGGCCGGCACCCTCCTCCACCAGCCTCTTAAGGCCGGCGGGCAGGTTCAAGCGGCGGATGTCCAGGAGGCTCTCGCCCAAGCGGCTGGCGTTCGCCTCCAGGGTCTTGACGGCCCGGAGGTTGTCGTCCACGGCCAGGGCGGAGAGGGCGCCGCGGCCGAGGGCTTCCAGGCCCACGACGCCGCTGCCAGCGAAAAGGTCGAGGACGCGGGCTCCCCGCAGCCGGTCGCTCCAGATCGAGAAGAGCGCCTCGCGCACCCGCCCTTCCGTGGGCCGGGCGCCGGGTGGCACGGCGAGGCTGCGGCCCTTCAGCTCTCCGCCGGTGATGCGGACGCCAAGCTTCAACGGTCCCTCGACACCAGCTCCGTGAAGTTGTTCCGGATCTGGTCCCGCGGCACGTAGACCTCCAGGGGCAGGTCGACCCCTCGAAGCTCCACGCCCTTGCCATCGCCGGTGAAGGCGATGATGCGGAAAAGGGCGCCGTCGCCGACCCGCTTCAGCACGTCACCGGGCTTGGGATCGTAGCCGGCCGGCAGCTCGTCCTTGTCTTTGGTGATGGGGACCTTCTCCACCAGCTCCTGGGCGATGCGTACCACGCGCGAGAGGTTCAGGGGCAGGGGATCGTAATGGCCGAAGCGGTAGGTCTGGAGGGGCTTGCCGGAGAGCTGGAGCCGCAGCTCGCAACGTTCGATCCAGGCGCCTTCAACCCCCTTCTCCGGGTTGCGCGATTCGGAGAGGTCTTCACCCGCGAGTCGGTTGAGGAAGCCCTGAAGCTCGTCCGGCCCCAGCTCGGTCAAGCCCATCCACTCGTTGCCGATCCAGCCTTCCCGCAGCCGGACCGTGCCGTTGGCGAACAGCGTGACCTCGCGGCGGGTGGTGTCCGTGGTGCAGTCGTAGCGGACGACCTCGATCGAACGGCTGTCCTGATCCTGCGCCATGACCGGCATTGCAGCCATGAGGAGGGTGAGGATTAGGAGGGAGGGAAAACGCATCAGGAGACTCTTTCGATCCTTTCAGCCGCTGACTCCAGAGCGTAGCGCAGCTCTTCCGTCTCGTCGATACGACCATCGAGCCGGGCTTCCAAGGTAGCGCGGAGAGCCTCGCCGATCTGCGGTCCGGGAGGGATACCGGCGGTCAGCAGGTCCGCTCCGCGGATTCCGAGCTTCAGGTAGCTCAGCTCCGTGAGATACCGGCGGATCCAGGTACGGACCGCTTCGCCGCCCTCTGTCATCAGCAGCAACAGTTCCTCGCCGTAGAGAGGTTCCAGCGCCCGGACAGCCTGGTGCGGACGCGGCTCTTCCGAAGCTTCGAGGACGGAACGCGCCGTGGCCAAACGGTCCGGGATACCGGTCAGGAGCCGTCGGTCCTCCCCCGCCAGCATCAGGCGGTCGGCGAGGCGGGTGAGGTTCTCCTCATCGAAGTCCGCTGCGAGCGCCATCAGCAGCAGGCGCCAAGCCTGGACCGGTGGATCGGCAATCCCTTCCAAGCGGTACCAGTCGTGAGCAGCCCGTGCCTCGCGGAGCCTGGTGCGAATGGTGTCGTCCAGCTCCAACCGCGGATCGAGGGCGCGCAGCACGCCCAGCTCGGCCAGACGTTCGATCCCCCGCAAGGCCAGGGCCGGATCGTCCAGCAGCAAGGCTATTTCGTCCAGCAGCCGCGAGCCCGAGAGGTGATCGAAGACGCCCTCGGCGAGCGCCACTTCGGCCAGGTGCAACGTCTCGGGCGAGATGTGGAAGCCGAGCCGCAGCTCCAGGCGCACGGCACGCAGGATGCGCGTAGGGTCGTCGATGAATGACAGGCTGTGCAGCGCCCGGAGGGTTTTCTCCTTGAGATCGCGCCGGCCGCCGAAGTAGTCGATCAGCTCGGGCGTGGGCTCCGGACCCAGGCGGATCGCCAGGGTGTTGATGGTGAAGTCGCGCCGGAAGAGGTCCTGCCGCAGGGCCGACGTCTGGACCTCGGGCAACGCGGCCGGAGCGCGGTAGAACTCACTCCGGGCGGTCGCCACGTCAATATGAAAACCCTCGGGATCGACCACCACCGCGGTCAGAAAGGTCCGGTGCGCCCGCACCCGGCCCTCCAGGGCCTCGGCCAGCCGCGTGGCGAAGTCGATGCCGTCGCCTTCCACGACGAGGTCCAGATCGCGGTTCTCCCGTTCGAGCAGGAGGTCGCGTACGAAGCCGCCCACGAGGTAGACGGGGATACCATGCCGGCGGGAGACCTCGACGATGGCCGCGATCCGCGAGGTCAAGACCGGCGGCAGCCGCTTTTCCAGGAGATGAGCGATGCGCTCGCGCTTCTCCCTCTGACGTTCGGACCGGCGGTCGATCCGTTCCTCGAAATCCGAAAGCTGGCCGTGCAGGTGCCGCAGGAGCTGCATGCGGGTGACCACCCCGAGCGGCCTCCCCGCCGCCGGGTCGCCCACCAGCACGAAGCGGGGGTGGCGCGCGAGCATGCGCTCCCGCACCTCCTCGACCGGAGCGTCCGGGCTCACCCATTCGAGGTTCGGAGACATGACGGTCGCCACGGGGCGCGCCCCCAGGTTGTGCTGGAGAGCAGCGTCGAGGATCTGGCGAGAGATGGTGCCCACGATCCGGCCGTCCCTCTCCACGGGAGCGGCGTTGATGCGGCGGGCGTTGAGCCCCGCCTTGGCCTCGTCGATGGAGGCCGTGGCGGGGAGGATGTAGAACGGGGCGATCATCAGGTCCCGGGCACGGGCGGCCGGCGGCAGGACCCGCGCCAGGAACTCCAGGAGCCGTTCCCGCGCTTCGAGCAGGGTCGTGTCCCTGAGCCGGGCCGAGGCGGCGGTGGCGTGCCCCCCGCCCCCGGCGAAATCCGCCAAGGCGCCGCCCAGGTCGAAGTCTTCCAGATGCCCCCGGGCGATCAGGGTCACCCGGTCCCCTTCGCCAAACAGGGCGAAGAGCAGCGGCAGCTCGAAGACCTGTAGGCACCGGGAGGCCAGCGGCGCAAGCTCCTCCACGTACCGTCCCAACTCGACCTCGACGATCCCCACGCGGTGGCCGCCGATCCGGTGAACCTCCAGCCGCTGGGTCATGCGGTGGAGCACGTCGAGCCGTTCCGGATCGAGGGGGCGGGCCGCGGAGGCACGGACGGCCGCGAGGTCCCCGCCCTGCTCCAGCAGCCAGGCCGCGGCCAGGAGGTCGCGCGGGCCGGTGGTGGCGTAGGTGAGCGCGCCCGTGTCCTCGTAGATCCCCATCAGCAGGAGATCCGCCTCCTCGGCCGGGCAGCCGAGGCCCCGCCGCTGAAGCTCCTCGGAGATCAGGGTTGAAGTGGAGCCGGCCGACGGATCGACGAGGCCCCCCGCCACAGGCAGGTCGGACTCGGACGGCGGATGGTGGTCGTAGGCCCACACCTCGATGGCCGGGTTCGCCTCCAGCCACTCGGCCACGATCCCGATGCGGTCGCGCTGCCGGATGTCGCAGAGGATGATCCGGGTCAGGGCCGCGGGATCGACGTCCTTGTGCCGCAACTCGGGCAGCTCGAGGCCCCGCGCCTCGATCATCCGGCGCAGCGAGCCCTCGCGCGAGCCGGGAAAGAACAGCTCCGCCCCCGGATGGAGCCGGCGCGCGGCGATCATCGACGCGAAACCGTCGAAGTCCGCGCCGAGATGGGTCGAAATCAGCTCCATGGCGCGCGATTGTACCGTCTGGGCACGATCAGAAGGGGTATTCGAAGCCCCAGTCCGGCGGTAGAGGCGTTCGGCCGAAACGGCGCTCCGAGGTCTCGTAGGCCGCTCGAGCTTCCTCCTCCGTCTCCCCCAGCAAAACCACTCTCTGTTCTACAGTCAGTGTGGCCGAGGTGAGACCTCGCAGGTAGCGGACGAGATCCCGCCATCGGACCCGGGAGATCAGGACGGAGCCTATTTCAGAAGCACTGGCCACCAGTTCTCCATCCGGAGAGAACCGTGCATCGGTCAAGGCCCCTCCCTGCCGCATCACCACCGGCTCTCCGAAGCCGTCCGCATTCCAGACGCAGGCCTGGCCGTCCATGCCACCCGTGGTCACGAGCCGGTCTCCTTGCAAATCGTACGTAAGGCTTGATACCGGCCCGATGTGAGCGAGGTCCCCGTAACGGCGCAGCATCCGTGGAGGGCTCTCGCCATCGACTCTCCAGATCCAGACACGGCCGGCAAATGACCCCGCCGCGAAGCTCTTGCCGTCAGGACTCCAGGAGCCCACTCCCCAACCTTCCTGCGCCTTGGCCGATTCGGAGAGATCGACCGGCTCTCCGCCGTCGCTGTGCCAGATCTTGGCGCCGTCAAAAGACAGGGAGAGAACATGGTTCCCGTCCGGGCTGAAAGTGGCGAGCAAGACCGGTTTGGTGTGTCCCCTGGGCCCTGAGAGAAGGATGGGAGCGGTGGAGGGATAATCGATTCGCCAGATCCTCACGGCCCCGTCGCCATGGCCCGTGACCGCCCGCGCTCCCTCCGGGCTGAGCTCGGCGGTCGTGATCTCTTTCTTTTTCTCAGAGGCTGTCCCGGCGGGTTGCCCCGCGGGCACCGCCTGGGTGACGACCTTCCCTCCCCCATCGACTCTTCGGACCTGCGCCGTGCCATCTCGCCCCCAACTCAGGATCCGGTCCTCTCGAGGACTGAGGCGTATGCCCAGCACGGCTCCGCGATGAGCGTAGAAATCCTTCACGGGGCGCGGTTCGGG